>NZ_JARVRU010000090.1:0-52898 GCF_030209535.1 Lysinibacillus sp. fls2-241-R2A-57 | reverse complement strand
TGACTGTTCTATCCGTCACTCTGTTTTCTATCCGTCGCTTCGGCTGTTCTTTCCGTCGCTCTGATGATTCTATCCGTCACTTTGACTGTTTTTTCCGTCGCTCTGTTTTCTATCCGTCACTTTGACTGTTCTATCCGTCGCTTCAATTGTTCTTTCCGTCACTTTGAAGTTCTATCCGTCGCTTTGATTGTTCTTTCCGTCACTCCGTTTTCTATCCGTCACTTTGCCTATCCGGAGGTGTCTATCCATCACTTTAACCGGGCTATCAATCACTAAGAATTATAAAGTGCATTACTACCATTATCTAGGTAATGGCGTTTGAAAAAGTTGTAGCTTGCATTAAATGTAAACTCCCACAATCTGTAACTATTTGTAATTTATTTCGTCTAATCGGCAATAGAATACATTTTTTGGGAGGCAGCCTAATGAAAAAATTTTTGTTTCTAATTTTGTTGGTAAGTCTATTTTTGATTTCTGCTTGTACAAATGAAAAAACGCAATCATTAGAAGCCTTTTATAAGGAAGCAAAAATTGAAAGTATAGATAAAGTAATCATCCAAGATGGTTCAACTGGTGCTTCAAAAACGATAACTAAGCAAGAACAAATCAATGAGTTCGTTTCTCTGATTAAAGATATAAAGTTTACTCCACAAGAGAATCAAGAAAAACGTGTTGGATGGAAATATGGTATTACTCTTTTTGATAGTAAAAGAGTATTTAAATTCACACTAAGTGAAATTGATGATACCTACTATGATTCAAACCCAGATATTTATCCTATTGTAGAGAACTATTACAAACAGTTGGAAATTGTAGAAAAGTAAAGATTTTAAAACTAATGACCTCTTTATATTGAGGTTTTTTGTTTTTCGGAACTTCTATCCGTCACTTCGATAAGTTGTTTTGACAGAAGTGCATAAAAAAACCGATCTCCTAGGAGATCGGTTTTCATATTTAAATGATTACTCAGCAGCTTTTGCGCGAAGAACCATTTGTAGGATACCACCGTGACGGTAGTAGTCTACTTCTACTTCTGAGTCGAAACGAGCTAAAGCTTGGAAAGTTTTAACTGAACCGTCTTCAGATTTAGCAGTAACTGTTAAGATTTCACGTGGTTTTACGTTGTCAGTAATGTTTACAGAGATTTCTTCTTTACCAGTTAAGCCTAAAGTTTCAGCTGATTCACCTGGCATGAATTGAAGTGGAAGAACACCCATCATTACTAAGTTAGAACGGTGGATACGCTCGTATGATTGTGCGATAACAGTTTTCACGCCAAGTAGGAATGTACCTTTCGCAGCCCAGTCACGAGAAGAACCCATACCGTAGTCGTTACCAGCAAGTACTACTAAGCCAGTACCTTGCTCTTGGTATTTCATACATGCGTCATAGATGTACTCTACTTCGCCTGTTGGCCAGTAAGTAGTGAATCCACCCTCTGTACCAGGAGCAACTTGGTTACGGATACGGATGTTTGCAAATGTACCACGCATCATAACTTCGTGGTTACCACGACGAGAACCGTATGAGTTGAAGTCACGGATTGCAACACCGTTTTCGATTAAATATTTACCTGCAGGTGTATCTTTACCGATTGCACCAGCTGGAGAAATATGGTCAGTTGTAATTGAGTCACCGAACTTCGCCATAATGCGTAAGCCGTCTAAGCCTTTAATAGCTTCTGGCTCTTTTGCAAGACCTTGGAAGAATGGTGGGTTTTGGATGTAAGTTGATTTGTCATCAAATGTGTATAGAGACTCAGTTGATGTTTCAATTGCATTCCATTTTTCGTTCGCTGTGAATACAGTTTCGTATTCTTTTTGGAATAATTCACGGTTAACTACAGTACCTAATACTGCGTTAACTTCTTCAGTTGAAGGCCAGATATCAGCGAAGAATACTTCGTTGCCATCTTTGTCTTTACCGAATGAATCTTTTTGTAGGTCAACATCCACAGTACCAGCAAGTGCATAAGCAACAACAAGTGGTGGTGAAGCTAAGTAGTTAGCTTTTACAAGTGGGTGTACACGGCCTTCGAAGTTACGGTTACCAGAAAGAACTGATGTTACGAATAAATCGTTCTCTTTGATTGCTTCTTCGATTTCAGGAAGTAATGGACCTGAGTTACCGATACATGTTGTACAACCGTAACCTACAGTGTTGAAACCGATTTGGTCAAGGTAAGTTTGTAAACCTGAATCTTCTAGGTAACCAGTTACTACTTTAGAACCTGGTGCTAAAGAAGTTTTTACCCATTTAGGCACAGTTAGACCTTTTTCTACAGCTTTTTTCGCAACTAAGCCCGCAGCGATTAATACGTATGGGTTAGATGTATTTGTACAAGAAGTGATTGCAGCGATTGCTACAGCACCTGTTGGGATTTCTACATCACCTTCAGCGAATTTAGCTACAGAAGTTTTTGCGAATTCATCTTCAGTTAAACCGAAACCTTGTGTACCTTGTGGTGCCACTACTGCTTCTTTGTAACGAGTACGCATTTGAGATAGTGGAATTAAGTCTTGTGGACGTTTTGGACCAGAAAGGTTTGGTTCGATTTCAGCTAAGTTTACTTCTAATACGTCAGTGTAAACTGGCTCTAAAGTTGGATCGAAGAACATGTGGTTAGACTTTAAGTAAGATTCTACAACCGCGATGTGCTCTTCGTCACGACCAGTTAAACGCATGTAGTTTAATGATTCTTCGTCAATTGCGAAGAAACCACATGTAGCACCATATTCAGGAGCCATGTTAGAGATTGTCGCACGGTCAGCTAGTGGTAATTTAGTTACGCCAGGTCCGAAGAACTCAACGAACTTACCAACTACGCCACGTTGACGTAATACTTGAGTTACTTTTAATGCTAAGTCAGTAGCAGTAGTTCCGTTTGGAAGATCGCCAACTAATTTAACACCGATAACTTCTGGAATTGGGAAGTATGAAGGTTGACCAAGCATACCTGCTTCAGCTTCGATACCACCAACGCCCCATCCAAGAACGCCGATACCGTTGATCATTGTTGTATGAGAGTCAGTACCTACTACTGAGTCTGGGAATGTTTCGAAAGTACCGTCAGCATTTTCGTTTACGTGTACAACTGGAGCTAAATACTCTAAGTTTACTTGGTGAACGATACCAGTTGCTGGTGGTACAGCACGGAAGTTATTGTAAGCAGTTTGAGCCCATTTTAAGAAGTTATAACGCTCAGCGTTACGTTCAAATTCTAGGTCCATGTTTGCTGCTAATGCAGATGCATTACCGTATTTGTCAACTTGTACTGAGTGGTCAATTACAAGGTCAACTGGAATAGCAGGGTTGATTTTGCTTGGGTCGCCACCCATTTCTTTCATAGCAGAACGTAGAGAAGCAAGGTCAACTACTACTGGTACACCAGTAAAGTCTTGTAATACAACGCGTGAAGGTTTGAATGGTACTTCAGCTTCTGGATCTGCACCGTTACCCCATTTTGCTAATTCGTTTACGTGCTCTTCTTTGATTACATATGCATCATATTGACGTAAAACAGATTCTAATAATACTTTGATTGAGTAAGGAAGGTTTGAAACTTTTGCAACGCCAGCTTTTTCAATCGCAGCTAAGTCATAATAATTGTAAGATTTACCATTAACTTCGAATGATGCGCGGCTGTTGTGTAAATTACCTTGTGCCATTTGCGGATCCCCCTAAATATCTTTTTGAAAAGGCCTATTAAAAAAATTTAAAGCATCTTTTCTCCAATACCCATGATAACGCATTAATATTCATAAGTAAATTACATTAATATTATCTTTTTCAATAAGCTTAACTTATGACCTTGATTTCTAACCTAAATGTATTTAATTTTTTGATGTGCATAATATGAAGGTTTTGCTGAAAGGACATTTTTATACATTAGAAGCTAAATGTTTTAAAGGGAGTACTTGTAGTTTTTTATTTTGAAATGGCGATCCAGTAAAAAATCAATGATTTGGCTTTGTGCTTGTACAAAGTACTCCCTTCCGAATCCGTGACATCCGCCAGAGATTTTAACTTATTTTCAGAGAATGTTTTGACATCCTCTGAAAAGTAACTTAAATCTGCATTCATCTGTTCACCATAGGGGTAGGAGACTTCTGTATCCGTCGCTACAAAAATATTGCTGAAATAAGTTAAATTTCCCGGACAAGTAATAGTAATAATAGAAGCAATCATAACAAAAAAACGTATTTACAACAACTGTTATCCTTGAATATTTAGAACATTCGCATTTTTATTCTTCGTTCAACCTAATGTCACAGCATGGATCCTTTTAAATATGTAATAAAAACCTCAAGAAAAAATCTTTAAAATCAAATGTAATAAAAAAACGGACTGTCTATTTTGTGATTACTAGCATTTTGAAACCACTTACTCACTCCCCTGCACATATTATCCCGAAAATGAATCCAAAGATTTTCAGTTCGTTTTTCAATTCGAAATTAGGCTTAGTATATGCTTCTTCTAGCACAATCCATATTCTGGTTTGCTTTCAGATTTATCTTTAATAATTTTCCCTTTAATCAATTCACACATTTTTTTAATTAATAACAAATTGATTAATATGTCTAAAGCATTCAGTAGAGTACTGAATACTATGAATATGTAAGCTGCAGATTATAAAACTTTTATTTGCAAAGGAGGTGAATTTCAAATGCCTTTAACTACTGGTCCGATTGAAAATACAGGAAATCTACCTGCTAATGCTAGTAGCGTTCGTATTAAAGTTCTTAACCTTACTGGAGGCTTACTTTCCGGACTAATTAGAGTTTTCAGACTGAACGGTACAAGACAATTACTATCAGTGACTGCTTTTAACGTAGGTGCTAATTCCTCTACTTTTATAGATGCAAGTGTTGGAACTTCGGCTCAATATGAAGTTGAAATTGCTCCAAATCAAAATGGTGGATTATTTAGCGTTTACGGATTAACTGCTTCAGGTGTTATCATTACTGCCCAAAGATTAGTTAACTCAGAATTAACACAGATTCTTTAATTTGAAAGTGGCTGTCAAAACTTTAAAAAGCGCGAGAAATCAATTTTAAAAACGTTGATTTCTCATGCTTTTCTGATGTGAAATTTTTTGTTTTTTACTATTTATTTTCTTTTAAATTACTCTCACAACGATTTGGATTGTATGGGTAATAATAATTAATAAGCCTAAACCAATACAACATGTCGCCAACGTGCTATTTTTTTGTTTTTTTTGCTTTACAAGACCAAAAATAGTCAGGCTTAAACCAATCGCAATAGATACTATTGATAGAATGGTAAAAAACGGTGTACTTAATGAAGAATTGAAAAAAATACTTTCTAATTGCATTTTACGCTCTCTCCTTAAACTTAGATATTAAAATCAATAATGCCATGGCAAAATTGCTCGGAATCGGCTTTGTGTTTGTACATACTTCAAGTTAAACCGCATCCTCCCTTTCAATATTACGAATGCCTAAGTAAGCAATTGCTCCTCCAATAACTGCAAGCCCTATTTGAAGTGGAATAAATGTCACCAAGGAGATTTCTGGATTATAAGAACAAGCAATGGCCACTACAATAAGTGATGAAGTAATTGTGACCGGAACAGAATGATTACGCATTCCGAAATATAATGGAATTAAACTCATTCCCGCAGAGGCAATTACAAAAGGAACCATGTTAATGACTTCTCCTAGAAATCGATTTACAGTTAATGTAAATGGAACTATAGGGATATAAATATTAACGATAGTAAATAGTCCTGCAACAATGATATTAGACAGCATCATAGTAATTAACGTTAACGATACGATTAGCAGCAGTTTACTAGCGATGATTTTCTTCCTATTAACAGGATAAGAAAATAAAAGGGATATTGTTTTATTTTTATATTCTTCTATGACTATTTTCGAAATCAATACAGAGGCAAATACAATAAACGTTGCCCTCACGCTTGCACCAATCAATATGTATACATCCTGATACACTGTAATTAGTAAATCACCCTCACTATGTGCTAAATAAATTACGAAACACATTATTACTGTTAATAGGATATTTGCGATAATCGCACCTTTTACATACCAACCTAATTTAAATTTCTTCAATTCTAGCTTTATTAGCTGTAACATCCCTTTCACCCCTCCTCTTCTAGATTGTCATCTCACTGCAAAGGTTATATAAGCAACACTTATTATGTTGAATATTGGTAAACTATCATTATGCTTGAATCCTTCCATTACTATACGGAATAACATAACAGCTAAAAAAATGATAAATGTGAATTTCAGAAGAAAATTCATGAATGCTATGAGTCCTAAATATTTTGTAATCGTAAGTCTAATCCCAAGTGTAGATCCCAATGCCGTGAAGCTGCTTGCTAAGGAAATTGCGACAATCATTAGTTTAAGCATGGATTCGCTCTCCTTTCATTTTGTAATTTTATTGTACGAATCGATTTTCACTTTTTTCTTACTCATTCCTTACAAATTTATTAATTTTAAAGTTGAAAACAAAAAAGACCAGGATCTCATGAAGAGAATCCCGATCTTTTCAATATAATATTAGTTTGAAATTTGTGTTTTCTTAAACATTGAGACCAACGTCACTCCACATAAAGACACAATCCCTATGAACAATAATAAGTATCCAATTGGAATCAAGAAGAAAGGTTCCTCTAATTTGCCATCTGCAGCTACATTACTTCCAATGATGGCCTTTGCAAGAAAACAGATTACTCCTAAAAGAATTGGTGTAGATGCAATTACATATTTCATTTTCATAATATCTTCCTCCATTAAAGTTAGTTTATTTGTTAATACACTTATTTTTTATCCTGTTTGTATTTTGAATCGAAAAATCATTCCCACAACTTACATCTGTACAGAAATTCCAACATCTACAGGCTTTTCGAAGGAATTCCAGGTGACAAAATAACAACCCAGTTAATACGATTATAAATTCCAACCAATACTGTTTGATGCCTCACCGCTTTCTCAACTTTCTATAATCATAATATCTAAAACCTCATCCTTAGTCAATAATTATTTATCGAAAAACAATAAATTATTATTGTTTTTTAACAATACGTGCTGACGTTATATTTTCACTTTACTGAAATAAAAGTGGAGTGAATGCAAAAATAAAATATAAATAAGCCTAAGATAGCAGAATTAATTGCCATCTTGGGCTTTTGTCATTTTAACAACTATTTGACGATTAATTTTCTTTAGTTTTATTTTCGGCTGCCTATGCAAGGAGATGTGAACTAGCAAGAGAAACTTCAATTAAAACTCGTATGAATCTGACATTAGGAGTAAATGCTGTAGTTATGCTAGAGTCAATATAGCGACTTATGGGAGAAGGTGTTTGTATTTCATTACATCAGACAATAAAAATTTTTTATGAACGAAAAATGCCTGTTGAATTCATCAGTATTAGCTCAAACTATAAAATGAACAATCGTAGAATAACGTTCTTTACAAAAGAACTTCATCACCTTCTATAGGAGGCAAAAAATGAATATAAAATTACGTCTTAAAATAATGATTTTTCTCCAGTTTTTTATTTGGGGATCTTGGCTTGTTACACTCGGTTCTTATATGATTAATACGTTGAGTTTTACTGGTGCACAAGTTGGATTTGTATATAGTTCAACCGGTCTTGCTGCCATCTTTATGCCAAGTATTATAGGCATTGTTGCAGATCGCTGGGTAAAAGCAAATATTTTATATGGAATCTTACATTTCCTCGGTGCGATTACCCTATTTACAGCTGCTCAAATTGCTGATCATACTATTATGTTTTGGGTAATGTTCTTTAACTCGATTGTTTATATGCCAACACTTGCTTTATCGAATACAATTTCTTATGTTAGCTTAGAAAAAAAGGGGTTCGATATCGTAAAGGACTTCCCGCCTATACGTGTCTACGGGACAATTGGTTTTATTCTTGCGATGTGGATTATTAGTATTGCTAAGCTTGAATTAAGTAATATTCAGCTATTCATAGCTAGTGGAGCATCGATGGTACTTGCACTATACTCATTTTCTCTTCCTACCTGCCCAACTTCCAATGCCATAAAGGATAAGTCGTTAGTTAGCCTTTTAGGACTTGACGCTTTTGTTCTTTTTAAACGAAAAAAAATGGCTTTGTTTTTCCTTTTTTCAATGCTATTAGGTGTTGCCCTTCAAATTACCAATACATTTGGTGATCCATTTTTACACGATTTCGCGTTGAACCCAGAATATAAGAATAGCTTTGCCGTTAAATATCCAGCTATTTTATTATCAGTGTCGCAAATTTCAGAAGTATTCTTTATTTTGACCATTCCCTTTTTCTTACGTAAATTTGGAATTAAGAAAGTAATACTCATCAGCATGGTGGCATGGACATTACGCTTTGTATTCTTTGGATTCGGAAGTCCAGTCGGTGTAGGATTCTTATTGTTATTATTATCTATGATTGTTTACGGTTGTGCATTTGATTTCTTTAACATTTCGGGAGCCATTTTTGTAGAAAAAGAAGTCGATCCTCGAATTCGCGCCAGCGCTCAAGGATTATTTAGTACAATGGTAAATGGAATCGGCGCCTATGTGGGGGCTATAATTAGCGGAACAGTAGTTGATTATTATACAGTTGATGGAGTAAGAAATTGGCAAAACATTTGGTTGTTTTTTGGAGCCTATACTCTCGTTTTAGCAATAATTTTTGCGATAACTTTTAAATATAATCATGACAGCAATGAAATGAAAATTTGACCGTTTGCTTTTGTCTTCACTAATAAGAATGTTACTACAATATCCAACTGTATCTCCTCACTTACTCACGGGAAATATGTTTTCCATTAATCGGAAATCCAAGGTGATGGAAATCCTACCCTTGCTTGTTTTCAAGTACAAGAAAGAGCCTTACCGTTCTCGGTATAAGGCTCTTTTACTTTAGCAGAAAAACCGGCTACCTTCAGTTACTTCAGGATGCTTTTATATGGCTTTAACGCTTTCTCCACTCTTCAAGAGACATCTCATTAAAATCCTCAACATCATCTAGTCTCAATGGTGTAATTAATTCTAAGGAGTTACCAACTGGGTCTGAGAAATAGATTGCTGCATGTGCATGAGGTTTGTTTAATAGAACTAAAGGTTGCTGTTCAGAAGTAAGGCCAAATTCAGTTCGAACTTCTATGCCAATTGAAGACAACCACTCTTTTACATGTTCAAGATCTTCTTCATCAATTTTAAACGCCAAATGTCGGATAGATGGATGGTATTTTAATTGAACACTATCATTTTCCCATAATCCTAACCAGCTTTCTCCTTTAACTATCCAAAAGAAAGCGACTTTTCCTTTTTTATACGCGAGTTCTAACCCTAACTTTTTATAAAATAAAATCGAATTTTCTAAATTACGAACTGGTAAATGGGCTTCATATAAACCTTTAATCATTTCAATATTCTCCCATTTCATCTTTATTTATGAAATAATATATTAAAAACACATTCCATTTACATCAATCTTTAGTCTGAATCTTTAAAAAACCTATCTTCAATAAAGTATCTAAAAACAGAAAAAATTCCAACTAATACATAACTCAAACTATTGAAAAAAACTATAATCATAAAAAACATACTAATATACGTAAAATCGTCACCAATACTAAAAACACTTGAGATGAATTTAACTAAAGATAGAAAAACAACTGGTATCAAAATTGCACCGAATAATCCAATGCGTATCAAAGAAATATTTTTCACTTTATGGAAATATAAAAACACACCGTTTGTTAAAAAAATTAAAAATAAAAAAAACCCCGCTATAGAAATATCCATAATTATACAAACACCCTCCAGAATTTAGCGAAATAAATATTAAAAGAACTCATATAATCCATTAACAAAATACTCATATATTTTGTCATCAATTATATTTTCACCGTACCCTTCAAAAAAGATTTGTTTTTCGATTTCGTTTTCAAAGACATTTGGTTTCGGTCGAATTGCAAGAGATACATCATATCTTGGGTCTCCGTATGCTCCACTCCCCCAATCAATAACACCTGTCACTTCCCCGTTGGAAACCAATACGTTATCAATTGTATAGTCTCCATGAATTAACGTCTGCTTATAATGATCTGGTTTATATTTTTTAACCTTTTCCAATAATTCCTTAGTTCCATCTACTTCATTTTTAATAAGATTATCGTTTGCTTGACTTATCATTTGCTCAAGCCAGTTTTTATGGTGTATTAGTTCCTTTGGACAAGGCGTTGAATGAACATCAGCTAAGAGTTTGCCAAAGTTAAATATTATTTCTTGTCTTATTTCCTTATTTTTCTCATCTTTTAAAGCAATTCGGATAGTTTCACCCTGAAAGAATTCAAAAAGTGCCCAACATTGACTATCTTGCTTTTGTTCAACGAATAGCTCAACTTTCGGAACACGTAGTTTTGTTTCCTTTGCCAATCTGTTTAGTACAGAAACCTCTCTTTTTAACAAAGAACAGAACCATTCACCTGTTGTTCTTTTGAGAGCAAAAGAGCCTTGATGACTCTGAATAATCGCAACATTCGAGGTGTATCCTTGTCTTGGAAACTTAATACAGTCAATGTTTTTTAGATATTCTCTTATTTCTTCTGGTATTTCATCTACCTGTATTGGCTGCAATAAAAAAACCCCCACCTCTGAAAAGATATTAGTATACGCTTCCCCTTACCAAATAATCAAAATAATTATGTCAATCTATTTTCCACTAGAATTCTAATAACTTAGTGACCGCCTTTAACATTAAAATATCAATTTCAACAACAATAAGAGATTGTTTCAATAATGATAGCGACTACGCTACCGATTCTAATCAACTTTATTTGAATATCAGATAACTCAGGGATTTCTTTGTATCGCTATCGCTCAAAAAAGAAAAAGCTTTCCATAGGCTGTTACATACTCCAAATACAAAAGCCATAAGTATGGATAATACTATACTTATGAATAACATCGCTTCTCCACTGTTTAAAACTTTAATTATAGATTAATTCTTCCATATGTTTCAATATTCCTGTTGTTTTTGGGTCATCACCAAAAGTTGTGGATGACATTTGTTAAAATATATGCCATGTATTAATTGATCTTCGTTCCGACTAGGCGACTCCTTGGGAATTAGCGTTACAGATGAGACCCTGCGGCGAGCATGTAGAGGAACGAAGACTAAGAGCATCACATCCTGGATTTATCGAAACAAGATCGCTCTTTATCGAAACTATTTGAGCTTTTATCGAAACAAAATCTCATTTTATCGAAACTTTTTGGGCTTTTATCGAAAAACAAGCTCTTTCTAGCAAAGAAATCAACCACACGTTATGGTGAAGAGTCTTGTTTTTTCCAGAAACTGGTGAAATTTTCGATACTAAAATAAATGGAGCATGCTTTAAGGGTATGAATTATTAACAAAGTTCGTAGATCTGAGGAAGTTACATTTTGCTCAGCAAAAAAATGAATGGACACTCAGATTGTTTTTCTATTATCATAAAGTATAATCACTACTTTTACAGATAAAAAATGCACATTAGAGAATATTTCACACATTTCAAAATCGGAAGGGGATTATTTTCATGAGTAGAGTCCAACAACTTGCACCAAATTTTTATTGTATTGATACACACGATTTAAATCGGGAACAGCGTACAAGCTCTTATTTGCTTATCGACGAAAAAATTACATTAATCGAAACATCTGCCAGTCCTTCTATGCCATATATAGTTGAAGGTTTAGAGGAATTACATATTTCTTTAGAGGATATTCAATATGTAATTGTTACACATATCCATTTAGACCATGCTGGAGGTGCGGGATTATTTTTACAAAGTTGTCCAAATGCTACATTCGTTGTCCATCCACGAGGTGTATCTCATATGGTTGATCCTAGTCGTCTAATCGCCAGTGCAAAAAGTGTTTATGGATCAGAATTTGATCGTCTTTTTGATCCAATTGTACCTATCGATGTTGAGCGTATTATAGAAATTGGACATGAGGAAGTATTATCTTTAGGTCAACATCAGCTAACGTTTTATCATACGGAAGGCCATGCAAAGCATCATGTATCGATGCTGTATTCTGCTACGAATGGATTGTTTGTTGGAGATACAACTGGTGTACGTTATCCAGAAATGGAGAGCGAAGCAATTGATTTAATTATTCCCTCCACTTCGCCGAATCAGTATGACCCAGATACGATGGAGCAATCTATCAAGCTTTACGAAAAATTAAATGCTACTGAATTGTATTTCGGTCATTTCGGTGCATATAAAAATCCAGCTGAAGCTTATAGACAAGTGCGCTATTGGACACCACTATTCTTAGCTGAAGGGGAAAAGGCGTTAACGGTATCTAGTGATTTTAAAGAACAAGTACAATTTTTAGATACTCGCTTAAAGAAACTTTTGTACAACTACTTACAGGAAAATGGCATCGAAGAAAATCATCCGGTATATCAAACAATCCCATTTGATACAATTGTTTCGGCAATGGGAATTTTGGATTACTTAGAGAAAAAGAATGCCCAAAATTAAAGCATTAGCACTGATGTACTAAACCCCAAATACGAGAGGAGAAATCCTCTCTGTTTTCTTTTATGTTCTTTTTTCTTCAATCGTTACGATATGTTTGATTTCAGCAGGCAAGCAAACTAGTTCTGATTTAAAGAACTCTGGGAATGGAAAGACATCCTGAAGATTTGAAATAGGTAACCATTCTAATTTTTCTTCAATACCATCACTAGTGTAGCTTTCACACTTAATTTCGACTTCAATAGATTTCATCAAATAAAAGAATGATATTTCATGAAATTGCGTTTCACCATATGGACCGCTTTGAACGGGAAAAAAGTTTTCATGAATAAACACTAAACGATCAATTTCAACATGCACTTTGGTTTCTTCAAAGCATTCGAGAATGATAGCTTCTTCCAAAGTCTCCTGTAACTTCACTCTTCCCCCAACGGAGTAGTAGTAAGGGTCACGATTATTTTTAACCATTAGCACTTTATCATCTCGAAGAATTATAGCGCCCATCCTCATATTGAACACTCCTTCTTTAGTTGGGAAGGTAATGTCTTGATTTTGTTTATCCAACTGAATCTCCTGCCTTTCAAACGTTAACTTGATCACTCTATGTAGCTATCTATTCCCGAAATGGCACTGGACTACA
Organism: Lysinibacillus sp. fls2-241-R2A-57; assembly: GCF_030209535.1. NCBI lineage: Bacteria > Bacillati > Bacillota > Bacilli > Caryophanales > Bacillaceae > Lysinibacillus > Lysinibacillus sp. fls2-241-R2A-57. Next base: position 39,711 of record NZ_JARVRU010000090.1, on the reverse strand, counting down.
TTTGAATTTAAATGATTGGAATTCACCAAAGATTTATCAACAAAATATATAACGTCTAAGAGAATTGACAAATCCTTAACTTTTAAGCAGTTGATGATATAAATTAAAAAGAGGGCCAGTGTAGTAATTCCGCCCTCTCTATCAATCAATTAAATCATCCAAGAGATTAAAATCCTGCTCCTTCCCTATCAATCAGAAGAAAAAGTAAAGGATTACTGATAAAAATTTAACCAATTAATCAAATATTTGATTGTGAGGAATCTGAGCATTAGGACATCGTTTTTTTAACTCTAAAATGAATTTCCTTTTATCTTTCGGTAAAATTTTTATACTACCATGAGCTGCTGTTTTATAAAATATTTCAAGACCCTTATCAGATGATGAAATTAGATAACCAGTATACTTATCTGTCGTTGGAGAAACCCTCGTTATACTTTGATAAGGAATCTTACTTTTGAATGGTCCACCTTTCACTAAAAGATAATTTTCACAGAAAACAAACTTAATAGAATTTGCGTACCACCATATAAAAACTACTGAAATAATAAAGACCATTGACATAATAATAACAGTTGATAAAGATCTGATAAATAGAAACAGTGGTATAGCCCCAAACATCCAAACCAATAAAAATATAATTATTGCTAAAATAATATCTGTTTTTGCATGATATACCATAGGAATTATCCCACCTTTCTTTTTAATTTCCATTAAAAAACCAACCATTTAACGGACAGAAAAAAATAAGGAGATCAAGCCAACCTTAATAAGTAATTTAACATTAATTATTGATTTAGCAAACGAAATAAAAAAACTATTCAGATAATTATAAATAAGTTTATTAAAAAGCATCGACACTAAAGCCGATGCTTTTTGCTTTTATCGAGGTTTTCCTGTTCATATTTAGGAAGAAAATCATTGCTCCTTTATCCGTTCTAAAGCTGATTGAAAATCTTGCCTCTCCCCTACTTGACGGAAATTTTTAAATGGATTGCTCACTTTTTTCATTCGCTCCAGTACAGCTGGAATGGTAAAGAGGTCTGGTGTTAACTGTTCATTGACCTCCTCCCAGTATAATGGTGTTGCCACTAAGCCCTTCTCATTACCACGTGTTGAGTATGGTGCAATAATTGTTTTCCCTTCTGCATGCTGCACATAATCTAAATATAATTTGTTATGCCTATTCTTTTTTAAGCGCTCAATCGTATATAGTTCAGGCTTTTGCTCACATAAAAAACGACTGATAAATTCAGTAAATACTCGCACCTCTTCATAGGAAAATGCATTTTCAGGTAACGGTATATATAGCTGTAATCCTTTTCCACCCGATGATTTAACAAAAGATTGTAGCTTAAAATAATCAATAATTTCCTTTAAATCTAACGCCCCACGAACGGCCAGTGAAAATTGCTCTACCGACGGAGGGTCTAAATCGAAGACAATTTCAGTCGGATACTCTGTTTGCAACGTTTGAAAAGGTATATGCAGCTCTAACGCAAGCTGATTGCCTAGCCACAATAATGTTTCAAGATTGTTACACACAAGATAATTAATATTGTCCATCCATCCTGTTGAAACAAATTCAGGTATTTTCTCTGGACTACTTTTTTGATAAAAGCTTTCACCCGGAACCCCATGTGGAAACCGAATTAATGTAAGCGGACGATTTCTCAAAAAAGGTAATAAATACGGAGAAATTATTTGTAAATATTGCAAATATCCATCCTTCGTAATACCGATTTCAGGCCAAACAGGCTTATCAGGATGCGTAATTTGAACAGTATCGGGAATAGGATAAAGTTGACGCTGCATGTGCTGCCAATGACAATCCCGAACCATCGTCCCCAGTCGAAATGCATGGAAACGTGGTTCTCGACATTTGCTTCCATCAAAATCAATACATGCTACATCAACACAAATGGATGGCTCCAGTTCCCATGTTTCATTATTCCTCTGTCCATTTTCTTGAAAGAAAGCAATGAGTGTTTTACGCTCTTCCTCTGACAGTCCATGTTTAAAACTAACGACTTCAACTAGCTCCTCCTGTTGATAAACAGAGCCATGAAAATAGCCATTGCCATGATCATATTTAGTCACTATGACCGTTACATAGCGCCAATTCTTAATTTTTAACCAATGAGTCGAGCGCGTATCTCCAACCCATTTACTAGTTTTCTTCTTCGCAACCATTCCCTCTCCATTGTAAATCTTAATAGCCTTCCAAAGAGGCTCACTCTGTTCTACACCATTAAGTGCTTGCAAACGACGTTGATCTTCATAATTGATCATCACAGGAAGCTTTAAAGTCTTAAAAAGCTTAGCCAGTTGCTGTTTGCGAGTTTTTAAATACTTATTTGTCAGCGACTCCCCTTTATAGCTCAGTAAATCAAAAGCAATATAATGAAAAGGAAAGTCTTTTGCATGTGCAGCAATAACTTCTTTATTTTGCATCCTACCTCTTTTTTGAACAAGCGAAAATTCACTTTTAAAATCATTCATTAAATACACTAATTCCCCATCAAATGTTAATGGTAAATACGCTTTTACTTGAGGAAATATGCTCTGACAAAAATCCAGGATCTCTGGAAACAAGTGATTTAAGTTATTGCCATTTCTGCTTATTAACATTGGCTGTTCGTCCCATACTAACATACATCTAAATCCATCAAATTTTGTTTCGTACAACCATTCTTCACCAATAGGCGTTTCAAGCACTTCTGTTAATAGCATTGGTTTCATAATGATTACCTACTTTGCTTTTTACCTTCAGTTTCTGACGATTTCACTTTAAGATACATAAAAATAAGCAAAATATATCATAGTAAGAAAAACGAGGTGACACAAATGCATACAGTTTGGAAAGGCAGTATCTCATTTGGACTTGTCAATATACCAGTGAAACTACATGCCGCAACTGAAAATAAAGACATTAAACTGCGACAGCTCCATAAAGAATGTCATACACCTATTAGCTATAAAAAGGTTTGTGAAGGCTGTAATCAAGAAGTTAAAGATGAGGATATTGTCAAGGCTTATGAATATGCCAAAAATAAGTTTGTCGTATTAGATCAAGAAGAATTAGAGAACTTGCGTAAGGAAAATGAAGATAAGGCAGTTGAAATCATAGATTTTGTTAAATTAACCGAAATCGATCCTATTTATTTTGAACGAACTTATTTTTTATCCCCTGATACGACTGGCAGTAAGGCATATTCCCTATTACGTCAAACATTAGAGCAATCTGGAAAAATAGGCGTTGCCAAAATTATTATCCGTTCAAAAGAGCAGCTCGCGATTGTTCGTGTTTATCAAAATGCCCTTGTGATGGAAACAATTCATTTCCCTGATGAGGTAAGAAGTGTGAGTGATGTGCCGAGTATTCCTAGTGAACAAACGGTCGTTCCAAAAGAGTTAGAAACAGCACTAATGCTCGTTGACCAATTAACAACAGAATTTAACCCTGAAAAATATACAGATGACTATCGTAATGCGTTAATGGAGCTAATTGAGGAGAAAAAAGCTACGAATACAATCTCAACTAGCGATAAACGTCCGGTACCTGATAATGTCACGGACTTAATGACAGCACTTCAAGCTTCCTTAGAAAAAACGAAAAAGCCAACAACAAGAAAACGAGCAACAAAAACGAAGAAAAATGCTTAAAAAATATAGAGCGTATCCTGATTTTGGGATACGCTTTTGATGTGGTGGAAGTGGACAATTAGTCATTTCCATTTAAGTACCTGTGTGTAAACCTCTCATTATTTATGACCAATATCTTATCCTGATAACCGCTAAACTTTTGAAAAAAATTAGGTTTACTAATCTCTTCAAAATATCGATTCCATTGAAACATTTTGATGAATATTGTAAAAGTCGGTTTGTAATGTGACTTTTCCAGACTCATTTTTTGCAAAATGAATCTTTTGATTATTCGATAAATTCTTACGGCATAATTTGTATCCAAGAAAATAATCAAGTCGGCATGATGAAAACTTTGTGCTACCCACTCCTCATTATGTACGCCCTCAATGATCCAAGTTTTAGTTTGAATGATAGCATTTAAATGATCTATCTTTTCTTGATTGGTCCTTCTTATATCCCCCGATTCTTTTCTTGTCCAAACAACATTATCTAATTCATAATAAGGGATATTGAATTTTAAAGATAATTCTTTCGCTAACGTTGTTTTCCCGCTCCCAACAGAGCCGATGATATGTATTTTTTGTGGAAATGTATTGTTCAAAAAAGCCCTCCTATCCTTTAAAGTTTGTTAATTTTGTAGCTCATCACCTAAAGTTAGAGATGAATAGCGTCACAGCTGAGACCCTTGAGCGAAGCGGCTCATCGGACGCCCCTCGGAAGTTTTGCACTGTGCGAAAGCAACAAGGTTTTGTCTGTGCGAAAGCAAAGCGATAGCAACAAGGTTTTGTCTGTGCGAAAGCAAAGCGATAGCAACAAGGTTTTGTCTGTGCGAAAGCAAAGCGATAGCAACAAGGCGCTCAGCCGGAACGGAAATCGACTACACATTTACGGTATAGCTCGATTTGTGCGAATATTGCATCTATTATACAATATATCTCAAGTAAAGATAAAATATTGAAGGAGTAGAATTGTATGGATCAAAATGAGTTTAGTGGAAATTTAGAGAAATATAAAAACCCTATTGAATATGATGTAATTTATGAAAACTACAACGTAGATTTACATTATATTAAAAATCTTCTTAGGAAGAATAGCGATCCGATCATTGAATTAGCTTGTGGCACAGGTCGATTAGCTATTCCCCTAGCCAAGCAAGGATTCAATGTTTATGCAATAGATATCCATGAAGGGATGCTTCAATTGGCAATTGATAAAGCGAAAAAACAGAATGTACAAGTGCATTTCTCTTTGCAAGATTGCACGCAACTTCAATTACCTATTTCATCAAATTTCATCTATATGACAGGAAATTCATTTCAACATTTTTTAACTAATGACAGTCAAAATGCTTTATTCCAATCCGTTAAAAAGCACTTACATCCAGGTGGAGAATTTGTATTTGATACGAGAAATGCGCTTCTAAACGAACTGTCTATCGTGGATGAATACGAAGAAAGTTCAGTTAATAGCAAAGGTGAAAAACTAACCATTCAGCATCGCGAAGAATATAACCCTGTCACACAAATCTTAACTTGTCGTTCTATAAATAAGCTTGGACATTCAACTTTCGAAGATTCAATTCTACTTCGCTATACATATCCAATGGAATTGAAACGGCTATTAGAACAAAACGATTTTGAATTATTACATCTATACGGTTCATGGAAAAAAAGTGAATTTACGAAGGATAGTCCTTCTATGATTGTACATGCGCGATTAACAAAACAAAATCCATAACACAAACATTCGTTCCACTTTCTGTTATAATAAAGAAAAAACCAGGAGCAAACTAGATGATAAACATTAGTGAACGTATGGAGCATTATCGTATAACTGGCCTTAGTCTTGTAGCGATCGAAAAGAGCAAAATCAGTAAGTCAGATTATTTTGGAGTTCTAGAAGCAGGTAGCGATCAAAAAATTAATGAGCACACGATTTTCAATGCTTGTTCGATAAGTAAGTTTCTAACAAGCATATTAGTATCGAAATTGGTGGAACAAGGTTATTTAAACTTAGATGAAGATATTAATAAGAAGCTAGTTTCATGGAAGGTTCCTGACAATCAATTTACAAAGCATAAAAAAGTTACATTACGTAACTTACTCTGCCATCAATCAGGTATTGTGGACCCGGAAAGCAGTTTTACGGCAGTAGAATCGTTCAATGACATGCCATCCATGCTAGAAATATTGGATGGTAAAACGCCCTACTGCAAAACGCCTATTGAGATAACGTATGAACCCGAAAGTGAATTTCACTATTCCGATGCAGGCTTTTGCGTTATTCAATTACTTATTGAAGACACAATGGGCAAACCATTTTCCGTTCTTATGGACGAACTTATTTTTCAGCCATTGAGCATGACAAACAGCACTTTTTCTAGCACTCTTTCAACATCAAATACGGATAATTTTGCATGTGGTCATGATAAAAATGGCGAGTTAATCTCAGGAAAATACGCTATTTATCCATACCTTGCAGCCTGTGGTATATGGACTACTCCAAACGATTTAGCAAAATTATTATTGGATGTTACGAGTGCTATAAAAGGACAAAGTAAACTTGGTCTTATGGCAACAGGAATAAAAGAATTGTTTCAACCTCAAGGATGTAAGGAATGGGCAGGCCTAGGTGTATTTCTAGATGGAGCTGAAGAGAAACTCGAATTTTCCTCGCTTGGCTGGGGTGTTGGGTTTCAATGTATGCTAGTAGCTTATCCATACCTAGAAAAAGGTATTATCATGATGACGAATACGGATACTGGTGTACATCAAATGAAGGGAATCATGGGTGAAATCTATCATTCGCTTTCGTAATCAAGAAAGTGGCTGGGACAAAACTGGTCAAAACCTTAAAAAGCGCGAGAAATCAATTTTAGAAACGTTGATTTCTTGCGCTTTTTTATGTTAAACTTTTAGATTTTGCGTAAGAAAATATGCTTATGTCATAAGCGACGTAAATTATCAGTGCGGTCAGAGAGTGTTGCATGAAGGTAGATGTCGATATTTTTCAAAAGTTGGTTGATAAATTAAAATAGTTGGTTGATAAATCGATAAAGTTGGTCGATAAATTAAAAAAGTTGGTTGATAAAACGATAAAGTTGGTCGATAAACAATCAAAAGTTCTCGACAAATCTCAAAACTGCAGCTCATTAAAGATTTCTTTCGCTGCAGAAAAATGAGGTTTTGTCCTAGCCTTTCTTCACCCTATAATGCATTTGCACCATTTGTCCATAGCGAGTCGTATTGATTAACTTCAACTCTTGAAATGGATTATTATTCTTAAACAGCGGAATGCCAGAGCCTAATAGATGGGGTGTGATTGTAATTATCCATTCATCGATCAGCTGTTCCTTCATAAATGCATCAAGTATGTCAGCTCCACCAACCATCCATATTTTCGAGCCTTCCTGTTCCCTTAACTTTTTCGAAAACGTTACGACATCCTCATTCACAAACTCAACATGTTCGTTTTTACCACTTAATGAAGTCGAGAATACATAACATTTCTTATCAGGATATGGAAAGGTCTCCGTATGCTCAACAACCCAATCATACGTTCTTTTACCCATAATAATGGTATCGATAGATTGATACATGTCGGAATAGCCAGCATCCCCTTCCACCTCAGCCTCTTCCAGCCATTGTAAGTCATCATTTTCTTTCGCTATAAATCCATCTAAACTAGTCGCAACATATAATATGATTTCTCGTGACATATCGTCATCTCCCTTTCTTCTTTGAAAAATTCATGATCAACATTTATACTAAACCTAAAACATGACAACTACTGGCATGATTACAATGAAAGGTGGAAAAATGTCAAAAGCAAAACGTTTATTAGATATTCTTTTGTTTGTGAGTGCAAAAAAGAAATTTACTGCACAAGAAATTGCTGATGAATTCGATATTTCAATTCGTACAGTTCATCGATATATTTTAGATTTAGGTGATATGGGCTTACCTATTTACGCGGAACAAGGACGAAACGGTGGTTATACTGTTCTAACGAGCAGACTTCTTCCCCCTATTTTATTTACAGAAGATGAGGTCGTTTCAATTTTCTTTGCGTTTCAATCACTCAAATATTACCGTGATTTGCCCTTTGATGCGGAAATCTCCTCCGCTTCTCATAAATTATATAGCTCACTTCAACATGACGCCAAGCAGAAAGTGGATAAACTTCAATCCTATATCGCCTTTTGGAATCCTAAAAGAGCCATAGAAACACCTTTATTGAAAAATGTTTTAGAAGCAGCCATTGAAAATAAAAATCTTCATATCCAATATGAATCCAAATCAGGTACAACTACGAAACATATTCATCCACTTGGTGTTTACGCACATGATGGATTATGGTATATGCCTGCCTTTGATTTTACGAAACAAAAAATTTTACTATTTCGAGTAGATCGTATTCTTTCTATAGAAAATGAAGAAAACAAAGATAAATTCTTAAGCTTGGAGGAGTGGTTTGGCAGCACATATGAAAATAAACAACCCATTCGTTTACACGTCTTATTATCAAGGGAAGGTGTACGTCAATGCAAAAGCGATCCAAGCCTGGAGGATTTTGTCGCCATAGATGAAGATGGAACAGGTCATATTGATTCCATTATAGACAAAGGTGAGCTTGATTTTATTAGTCCCCTTTTCTATCGGCTGGGTAAACATGCTCAAATTGTAGAACCAAAAGAATTAATCGCTAATTTACAACAGCATGCAAAGGAAATTTTATCTATGTATCAAGAAAATGAGTAAGGCTATATGACGATTTTGTAAGATTGGCGTAACACTTATCGATACTACTTTTTGGAGAATTTCCTTATACTTAGTAAAAAAGGAGGAGAAAAAATGCAACCAATTGAATTAAACAAAAGAATAGATACATTAGATTATTTAAGAGGATTTGCTTTATTAGGAATTATTTTAGTCAATATTCCATCATTACTGTGGATTACACCACCAGAAACATCGATAGATATTACATATAATAGGTTTCTATTGCTCTTTGTGGAAGGGAAGTTTTTCTCCATTTTTTCATTTTTATTTGGTGTAGGCTTTTATATTTTTATTTCCCGTGCAAAAGCTAAAAATGAAAAGGCATATTTATTATTCATTAGAAGAATCATTATTTTATTTTTAATAGGACTTGTACATTTCTATTTTCAACCAGGAGAAGCATTAACCGTCTATGCGATATTTGGGCTAATTGCGTTACCATTTTACAAAGCTCGGAAAGAAATAAACGTTACTATAGGGCTTATATTATTAGCCGTAACAGCTTATTATGGCATCAAAATTGCTATGCCGTTTCCACTTATTTTACTAGGTTTAGCAGCTGGGCAATATCGAATTTTTGAAAAGATCAATGACAATCGAAAAAGCATATTTATCTTTACAATTATAATGTTCGGTATTAGCATAGGCGGCTTGCTGTATCAATGGCATTATGTCCCAGAGGCAATGGTGAACTTTAATAATATGACAGAGGATGAACTTACAGAACATGTGACAAACGTTGGGAATTTTTCGCTAATAGGGCTTCAGTTCAGTCCATTTGTATCAGCATTTTATGTAGGACTATTAATGCTTTTACTCCAACATCCTTTATGTCAATTTTTGCTATCACCATTAAAAGATTATGGCCGAATGGCTTTAACAAATTATTTAGGACAAACAACGCTGATTTTAATAATAGGGAATGCCTTTCACCTTATTGGCAATATCCGTTTCATCCAATCTCTTTGGATTTGCATAGGCATTTACATTTTTCAATTACTATTTAGTAGGTTTTGGCTAAAATTCTTTAGATTTGGTCCATTAGAATGGTTGTGGCGCATGGGCACATATTGGACAGTACCTTCAATACTTAAAACTTCTACTCATTCTAAGGAACGTTCCTAAAGAATTGTTTTAGAAAATGGCAAACACCTAACAGTAGGTTTTTCTCATTCATAATATGGTAGTGTACCTAATACACTTCCATTTTGCTCATACCTTCAGCAAAAACACACCCCCATATTTTACTTTTGGTCACTTTCGCTTTGGAAAAGTGACCTTTTTTCTTGTATAATATCCGTTAATTTTTGTGTACATAAAAGATGTACTACACACGACTTCTGTGTAATGCATAAGATGCAAATAATACAATTTGTATGGAGGATAATTTGAAAATAATAAAAAATCAAATCAAAATAATCAAGTTCCAAATTCAGAAAACCAAGCGGCCAAACTCGCAGTGATCGGAGCCGCAATTACTACTCTTGGCGATGCCATAACTACGATTTCAACAGGACTCGCGTTAGAAGAAGCACAAAATCAGAGCAAAAATAATAGTCAAAACAATAGTCATGATATTGAGAGATTACAAAGGCAAATTGACGAACTATCAAATGAAATAAGACAAATCAAAAAAATGATGATGCGTTAATGTTTAGATTGTCCTAAACCATTCATAAGATATTTCAACAACCCAAGAGGACAAGTAATGGCTTTCGGCAATTAACAAAAGCTTATAATTATACAAAAAAGTCTTTCATTATTCAAAAATGAGAGCCTTTTTTGTGTAAAAAAACCGACAAAACCATTTTAGATTTTGTCGGTTAGCAACCCTAATACACGGGTTTACTTATTTTCTTTTTTAGTAAAAATGCTCAATAAGCCTAGCAAATAAAAAATAACACTTCCCACTATGACACCATAAAACAACACAGAAATTGAAGTCGGACCCCATACTTTAACAAATTCCCAGTTTGCCCCTAGTAAAATTTTAGGGAACATAATTAAAAGTGTCAAAAATATTGCTACAACTAAAGAATGTATGATTAGGAAGAACGTCCTTTTTGTATTGAACGATACTCTCATTCGCTGTTTTTTAACAATCTGCCTCAATGTTGTTAGCAATAAAATACTTAAAAACATCCCAAATCCTACGACAATCACGCACAAAAGCGTCACAGTTTTATCTATTCTTTGTAAGTTGTCGGAATGGTTAATATCAATATTTTTCCCTTCCCACAAATTCATCACACCTTGTCCAATAGCGGTTGTATAGCTCGAATTCATATTGGACAGTATGGCCACTCCTAATTGTTCATCTGGCTGCATAATGAAATAAGATGTAAATGTTGGATTTTCACCTGCATGGAGTAAATATTGTTTTTTGTCTTGTTCCATAACTCCCCATCCACTAGCGTAGTATGTATCCTTATCGAAAGGCTCTACAGATTGATCAGGAATATGCGATTCTTGAATAATTTTTTTATCAATAGAATAAATTTGGCTACTTCCTAACTGTAACTTTAACCATTTTGCTATATCATTCGTGTTGCTTATAATATATCCAGCAGGTACATTTCCACGATAGATAGGTGGTGTGTATGGCTGCTCTCTCATTAGTCCGATTTTATAACCTGACGCCATCTCATCAGATTTAACTTGATGAAGACCAACATATGAATCATTCATATTGAGTGGCTCTAATATATGCTGTTTGATATACATATCAAAGGGCTGTTTTGATACCTTTTCGACAATGAGTCCCAAAACATCATAATTCAGCGTTGCGTACTCAAATGAGCTACCTGGTTTACGATCTAATGGCTGATCAAGTAATTTTTTCACAGTCAACTCAAGAGCATCACTTTCGTTACTTTCAGGGATATTAGCTATAGTGATAGATGGGATCCCACTTGTATGATACAGTAACTGATTAATCGTAATCGACTGCTGCTCCCCATTATATTTTAACTTCAACCACGGGATATACTTTTGGACATCATCAGATCGTTTTAACAATCCTTCCCTTTCCAATTGTAGAATGGCTAGTCCTGTAAATGCTTTCGATGTGGATCCTAGTTCAAATAATGTATTAGAAGTAACGGGTGTTTTTGACTTAACATCGGCATATCCGAAGCCCTTTTCATAGACCGTTTCCCCCTTCTCTACAATTACTAACGATACCCCGGGAATTTTACTAATTGCCATTTGCTCTTCAACAAATTGTTCAATTTTTTGAATTTTTTCTTCTGAGTTTGCATGTACGATTGTTGGCGATAAACTATAAAACGCCACAATCAAAGCAATCATAAACATATAGATTTTTGATGGTTTCATTTTCATTTCTCCTTGGATCTACTCCTTCAAGACGTTTTGCCTAGGTATAAGTTAACAACTTCATTTACTATAACAAGCAATTAGTACCTAAACCATCGTTTTACATGACTAAAAACGACACAACATGACAATTTTGTAACGTACAGGTCTTTTTACAGTCTATCTGTTTAGACAATCACCTATTAAGCCTATAAAAACAGATAAAGACCAGGCTCAAATGGTGATACCTGGTCATCGTCTTTTACGCAGCAAATCGCTGTGTTATCGTTGATTTTTAATAACAATTTCAGTTACAGCTAGTAATTTCCTTGGTTTAATATTATCCATGATAATATCCGCGATATCATTAGGATCCATTAAGTTCTTTGTTCGTTCCTCTGAAAATATCCCGTCCCAAAACTCTGTTCTCATACCACCCATGTAAACAGCACATACATTAATGGATGTTTCTTTTAATTCTAATGCAAGACTTTCCGTAAAACCTTTTACTCCAAATTTACTTGCACAATAAACTGATTCCGTTACTTTCCCCTCTTTACCAGCTGTGGAAACGATATTGACGATCGTTCCTTCATTACGTTCTTTCATACCTTTTAACACTTCTTGTGTGCAAAAAATAGTTCCTTTTAGATTTATATCAATCATTTGATGAACTGAATCCTCACTCAAGTTTTCAGCGTTATCAAAATAGCCAACACCAGCATTATTAATTAGTAATTGAATTGACCCTAAATCATCTTGTATAGATTGAATTATTTTAGCGACCATTTGTTTAGAAGTAACATCCACCTCATAAATAGAATAGCCATTGCTTAACGTTTTAGCCGTTTCCTCTAGCTTTGATTTCGTTCGGCCTAATAAACAAATGTAATAGCCAAGGCCCGAATATTTTTTGGCAAGTGCAGCACCTAATCCACTGCCAGCACCTGTTATAACAACGATATTTTTGCTCATATTTATCATCCTCTCTCGCAGTTAATTATACCAAAATAGAAACTTCTTTCAAAATACGAACATTGAATTGTATCATCACCCTTTAGTAGAGCAAAAATAATAGGAAAAATTCCTGATATGCTGATAATAGCATATCTTTCACTATGTATTGCTACTCAAATATTTGCATCCTTAATAGATTGGTTTTCAGATTTTTCTTTGAAAAGTTTTCTTTGATCATTTCACAGATTTTTTATTTATAGCAAATTGATCAATATGTCTATAGCATCTCAATAGAGTTTGAATACTATGAGTATGTAATCTGCAGATTATAAAACTTTTATTACGCAAGGAGGTGAATTTTAAATGCCTTTAACTACAGGTCCAGTTGAAAATACAGGGAATCAACCAGCAAATGCAACTAGCGTTCGTATTAAAATTCTTAATCTCACTGGAGGTCCGCTTACTGGAGTAATCAGAGTTTTCAGACTAAACGGTACGCGACAATTACTATCAACAACTTCCTTTAGCGTAGGTGCTAATGCTTCTACTTTCTTCACTCGAGGTTTAGGACTCTCAGCTCAATATGAAGTAGAAATTGCGCCAAATCAACCAGGCGGATTATATAGTGTTTACGGGTTAACAGCTTCAAGTGTTATCATTACTGCCCAAAGGTTTGTAAACTCAGAATTAACACAGATTCAATAATTTTGGTACAATTATCCCCTTTGAATATAGAGAAAAGTCACTCATTTTATTTTGAAAAATGAGTGACTTTTTATTGTTCTATTCATAACTTCTTCAACTATTATTGCAGTTAATTAACCGGTCATTGTCTTGGGAATCTTAACGGTCAAGTCAAGCGAACGTTCCCCTTTCAAAAGTTTTTATTCATTTTCTTGCATATTCGTTCCAAGTCATCCCTACTATTATGTCAATTAACAATATTTTGTAATTTTCTGGTTATTCAGAACATATAATATTAGTTAATATAAACTGCATAATTCCATCGAATAAAGAATAATATAAATTGTGGAGGGCGTTAAATGAATACAATTAAATCTTTAATCTTCCCCCAAGACTTGAATAGATTGACCAAAACTCTACTTAAAGAAGTTTGTAGTGATTTGACATTAGAAACAACAGGAAATGTAAATGAATTAGCGAGCAGAGTATGGAACGCTTTTGAACTAATTGAAGGCGATGTTCTTACATCAATCAGTAATAATATTTTTACTGGGGCAGTTTCTTTAGTTTGGTATCAAACTACAAATCAAACTGGTTTAATTGGACTTAAACAAAGTATTATTGATAAAATGTCATTTAATCCTTTTGAAACAGTAATTACACCAAATAGCGAAAATGTTCCCATTGAGCCTACAATTATTGCTGCTACTGAAATCGAAGGCTCACAAGCTTATTATTTAAGGTTTATTCACAGATCTGGGATAAATGTTGATTACTTTTTAACTAACCGTAGAGAATACATTAAACATGAAATTACGACAGTTTATATCGATGAAAATAAGGGAATAATCGAAGTAAGGGCAAGTTCAGCTGTTGCAAAGAAAATTATTGCTGGATTAGCTAAAATAGTAGATGAAGTATACGAATTCAAACAGTATGATTTCTTAGAAAAGTATGGCGGAACTCTTGAGCCTTTAGCTGATGTTCTTCAAGGAAGACTTATTGATGCTACTGGAAGACCAGCTGGATTAGTAAATACATTTGAAGAAACACAAGGTAAATCAATTGTAAGTATACTTTCTGCGATTGATGAATACTATACTAATGGTGAATTATCAGTGCTTGAGCAAAATTTAAATAGCGAAGATATTACCAGCATTTTAGAAACAACACCTTTTACTTTGCTACTTTTAAGTGGTCTTGAAACAATAGGATTAGGGAGTATTAGAGAGTTAAGGGGCTTACCATTGTATAATTATTTAGAGCCTTATCTTTCCAAGCAAAAAGGATCAATACTATTTGAACATAGTGTTGGTGGAGTAGTACAAGAATATTCTATTCGAATTGGCGTAACTACAAAGACATTTAAGTTCAATGTATTTGCGTCTGAACATGTATTGGATTATATTAGAGAAAAATTGATTCTGCGAGGTAAAAGTTGTGAGCAATTTAAAGCCATGGGAAATTTCTCAAAAAATAGATAATGCACTCGAGGCAATTGCTATAAGTAAAATCGACAAATTTTACCATAGTTATATTGCAAAAATAACTGACTTACCTCTTGGAGTAGTCATTGATAAATTATCTGAATTAGAGAAACAAGAAGCGCTCGTTATAAAATTAGAATTCCACTGTGAGGAATGCAGTAGAAGTATTTTAACTGCCAATAAATTTGAACTGGAAAATATCGATTCATTTACTTGTAAGTATTGTGGTACAGAAAATTGTTTTGACCCATTAAACGCTATTCCAATAATTAAATTAAGTGAAGATTACAAACAAAGTTTTTCAAAAAAAAAAATAATAACAAAAGGATTAATGTCGGGTTAAATAAACAAAATAAACCTGAGAGTTTAAGAGAAATGATTGATCTTTTAGAAAAAGAAAATTCTGGACAATTATTAGATAAAGTATCAAAACTCGGGCAAGTAACTATTATTTTAGGAGATGGTTATATGGGTGAATCTAGTAAATATGGTGGTTTAACTTTTGGAGACAATAAAGGTAATATAACGATTGAGAACAACGGTACACTGAATCAAGGAATGGCTAGCCAATCTGATGATATTATCCTTGCGTTAAAACAACTTCACGAAGATATTCAAAGCCTATCAGATGATCAAAGAGACATTGCAGAAGCGCATTTTGAACTTCTTCAAACGCATATAAACAATGGAGATAAAGAGAAAGCTAAAAAACCATTAGAGAAATTAAGTAGTTTGCTAGGTGTTATTAGTTCTATAATTTCTATCGCTTCTGCCCTCGGACTTGGATTCCCTTTAAAATAATATAGGTGTATTGATCTGATTTCCGCTACGGGCTACAATCAGTTAAAATGGAAATATATTAGTGAAATAGTAACGAAAAATTCCTTTTATCGCTCAATAATAAACCTATTTTTTCCTAACCCACTTGTCAGGCACATCTAACAATCTTAGGTGCAGTTTCTAAATGGGGAAATATAGTAAAGAACTCTCTGATATCCTATAGAATTATAAACCTAACAAACCGTCACTCCCCAGTATTAAACTGGGGTTTTTTGGACCCTTTTCCTACTTTAAATCCATTTACATATATTAATTTCGGAATAGCTCCTTTACATCGAAAGCAGGAACATTTTCCAATTCTTATCGTTCATTAATTGATAAGGGGGAGATGAATATGTTCGGATTTCTTAATTTGGGAAGCCTTGTGCTTGGAATAATTGCTTGGTTATTACCGATTGGAAATCTTTTACGTTCAAATAAGCAAGTTCATAAAAATGAGGTAGTTATTTGCATGTTGAGCTTCAGTGCTTGTGCGACATCGATAAGTTTCCAGTTATTTTACAATGACCAACTTGTGAAAATTGAGGATTGGACTGCTCTTATGGATACATCAGGAAGTGCAGTAGATGCTGTAACCATCCTGCTCATCGGTACGATTCTCTTAAATACTTTAACTATAATTGTACATCGCATTAAAAAAAAGAGAACTATATTATCAAGTGAAAATGTAAACGGAGTAAAAAATGTACAGAAATAGCCGGTCCTACTTTATAGTGGCTTTTACAAATATTATCACTGTCTGTTTAGCCCAAATTTTTTACCATACACTACTTGGTGAATCAAAAGATGAAGTAATTTTTCAATTTTTGATTTTCCCTTTACTTTTTGTGTTTATCAATATTTTTCTGTGGTTTAGCCAATTCAAACTAAAATTTTTTGAACACGCATTATTCGCCTATCTAGCCTTCTTTGTTTCCGTCATTGTTACTTCCTTACTGGTATTAGTAATCATAGGGCCTTCTCAAGAACTACCTCCGGGCGAAATCGTATTAGGGGCAGATTTGATATTGATTCTTGCCATCTCAACAATACAGTATATAATTTTACTGTTTTTAAATCTCATTTGTTATATAGGTTACCGAATCTTTGGTACTCGAAAAAAATAATAATAATTTCCAAAAAAGGATGATGGGAATCAGAAATTTTCTTTAATATAGAAAGTAAATCTCTGATCCCCCTAATCCCTTTCTATCAACAGCGAGTAATTTATCATCCCTCTTTAACGAGCTGTAATCTGTTATTTACTTCAATCCTGGTGTATTTAACTTACTCTAACGTTTTACTCAATTTGTGCTTCCACCATTTCCACTTCCCATGTAATAAAATTTTTTTTATTCATATTGCCATCTCAGATACAAGTCGCTATTTTTAATTAGTTAAAAGATCTTTGTTTCACTTAAATTGCCCCACTAACACAAAAAGCAATTGCTCCAGAACAATCGCTTCCTTTACTAAAATAAGAAGACAACTTAATTTTTCTTCCCAATAGTCTTATATAAACTGATGCGCTAACATAAAACCGATAGGAATAGTTAACCAAAGCAGAAAGTTGCTCAAGAAAATTTTAAAATAAGAGCTATCTGCTAATTTATCTTTTGAAAAAAATCTCCATAGAAATAGCACCCCAATAGCCCATATTGGTAAGATTAAAAAGAATTCTGGTGTTAAAGCATCAGCTTCACCTAGTGCCCCTTCTGCAAAAAACCAAGCAATAAATAATGCAACAAAACCACTAATTGTAACATTACCCATAACTAAAATTGATTTCAATTTAAACCCCACCATTCGCTTTGATTCTTATGAAATACTTTATTCAGCAGGTTATTCCAGGCGTGTTGATTAGGAAAAAATAGGTTTATTATTGAGCGATAAAAGGATTTTTTGTTACCATTTTGCTAATATATTTCCATTTTAACTGATTGTAGCGTAGGGCTACTCGACTCCCGCGGGATAGCGAGACAGACGAGACCCTGCACGGAGCGGAGCGGAGGAAGCGGCTCGACGCTCGCCCGCAGGAAAGCGAGTAGCCCGTAGCGGAAATCAGCCTTTTAAAATGTATAAAAATGGTTAATCAACACACCTGGGTTATTCCTCATTAAACCCTAAAGATGATGTTAAGGTCATCGGCTCTTCCCAAGGCTATTAACTTAATAACGTTACCTTAATTAATCATGTAAAAAAGAAAAACAGGAGCAGAAAGGAATAAAATTCATTCAATTACATAAATCATCGGAAACATAATATTTTCATTTTCGTACCACCCTAACAATTATATTCTTTATAATATTGTAACGGTAATTTTGTAAATTAGTTCCATTGATAAGTGTTGCAATTTTCAAAAAACTCATTATGAGGTGATGTTGTGGAGAATGATAAATTGGTCTGCAAGGCTTGTGGTTACGATTCTTTTGCAACTGGTCAACTTGGTCATGGTAGTTTTACTACAGACAGTAATGTTAGACCTATAGGATCTTTAATTGCTTCTGGTTCCCCACTTATTTTGTCATTTTGCAAAAATTGTGGAGAAGTGACTTCAATCAAAGTAGCTAAACCTGAAAAATTCAAATAATTCCACGTAGTTAATTAGGATCACTTTCAGCCGAATGATCCTTTAATTGTTTCTTTCCTCATATTGTCAGTAAATCATTTTACTTCTTTATAAGACTCAAAAAGTTCAATTAATGCTGGAATGGCTTCTTCATTCAAAGAATACATATCATTCATATAAAATCTTCCTGTATTTGCACTTGCGTAATACCATATATCAATGATTTCTTTCGAGTTATCACCGTACATCACTTCAAGCTTATATAAAGGACCTTCATCTGTATGAGGTTGTGATAATATAGTGGCATCTTGCATTGCATCTTCAAAAAGTTTTATTTGAGTGGCATTTTCAACTTCTTGTTTATCTAACTTAGCATTTGTTCCTTGTCCAATCACAATTATTTTTTGAATTTCATCTGCAAACTCAAAAGTTTTCATCTCTTCATTATTACAACCGACAAGAAACAACAAAACGAATATTATAAACATTTTTTTCATTAGATCCCAGGCCTCTCCCTATTTGTTTTATAGATTAGACTTATAATCTGGTAAAAAGTTACAAATTGTTGAAACTTTCATTTATAGCAATAGGTAAGACTTTGAAGTTATCTTCATCTTTTCCCCTGCTCCACACCGTACGTGAACCTTTCAGCTCATACGGCGTTCCATCTTATTCTTTTAGACTAAAGCAACTAAATTACATTTCTTACGAAATTGGTTTAATTTCTTCAATTGTTTACCATCCAATCGGAGAAGGCTCTTATATCGTTCAATCGTCTCTGTTTCTGTAGCGTGGATTAATTTGTGAACATTTCTATGCACTATTACGAGGTTCTTGAATTCATCAGTACCACCCATATGTCGAGGGATTCTGTGATGACAATGAACCTCTTCAGCCACTAAGAATTCTCCTGTTATCGCACATTTACCTGACTGCATAGAGTATCTTGAAATTCGATTATCTACATATTCAAGGTTATCGCTATAAGGAATTCTTTTTAGCAGTTTATTTATTTCAATAGCTACGTCACTTTTTAACTGTTTATGTAGCTGTAATCTTCCTTCCTTTGTATAGTTGCATAAGTCTTGACTAAAATTTCTACTGTTCACAGTTTTTATATCCGCTAAAGGGAAAAGGTGTATTCCCTCTATTTCAAATGTCTTGTAATTATTTTTGTTAAACCTTTTATATGTTTCTGAGGGTTTAATTGGTATTCCATATTTCCCAATAGATTTGAGTCGATTGTATAAGGTTCGAGAAAGCCGATAGGCTATTTCAGAGAAGTCAGTGTTCACATGCGTTGCTATCTTGTAGTAGTTTTTGATTCCAAGGACATATGCGTTATAATTCATAGCCATTTTAGCTGTTGGATTTTTTCGGATTTCATGAATTAACTTTCTGGCTTTTTGCAGAATTGTTTTCACTTTATCATCCATAACATGTGTATTGGCTACATATCGCTTTCCTTTTTTGATTACTTTGAGTGAGAATCCAAGAAATTCGGATGTTCTTCTCCGTAAGTTGGTGATCTTTGATTTTTCATTGGAAATGTCAAGATGTAAGTAATTCTTGAGATAACCTTTAACTGCATGATAGATTTTGGTAGCATTTTTATGGGATGTTGTGAATATCTTAAAGTCATCTGCATACCTCACGATATACATTTCCTTTAAGGTCGTAGTTCTTTTTATCATGTAAACTTTATTTTTTCTTTCTTTATAATTGGAATTAGTTTTCATATTTTCCCATTGATTGCTTATCCACCAATCTAAATCGTTCAATACAATATTGGATAAAAGAGGTGAGAGAATCCCTCCTTGCGGAGTTCCTTTGGTTGGGATTCCTATACCTTTTATAGGGGCTTTTAGCATTTTTGATACTACACTTAGCACCCTTCTGTCACAAATTCCTATATTGTACATTTGTTTTAGCAGTTTTGAGTGATTGACATTATCGAAGAAACCTTGAATATCGATATCTACTACGTGTTGATTTAGTGCAATATTGGCAAGGAATTGACATCTCCCCATTGCATGATGAGTTGACCTATTTGGTCTAAAACCATATGAATGGTTGTAAAACCTGGCTTCACAGATGGGTTCTAGTATTTGTTTAAACATTTGTTGGATAAGTCTATCTCTCATGGTCGGAATCCCTAGTGGTCTAGTTTTCCCATTTGGTTTTGGTATCTCTACCCTTCTGACCGTTTGAGGTTTATAGTTCTTTAATGTTGTTCTTATTTCATCAACAAAAGTTTCAACGTCTTCTATTTTATATTGCTCTATGGTGATACCATCTGTACCAGCAGTTTTTGAACCTGTGTTAGCCTTAATATTCCGATAAGCTAGTAGAATATTGTTTTTAGATATGATATGTTCGTATAAATTTAAACCTTTAGTTGCATTATTCTTGCTTCTTTCGTAAAGGTCGTCAAATATACTTTGCATATCATAATATTCTGCATGTCGTAAAGTTGTACTCACCGATGGTGTGTTGCCCCTTTCATATGAAAAGTCCCATCATCTTACTCGACCCTGTGAGTTTCATTTAGTTGATTTAGTTTTCAAAGGACAAGACTTGGGACTATCCCTCCACGTTCGTTAGATGTTTCATCGGTACTGTGTCCCTACTTTCACAAGGATAAAGAAACTTCGGCATCTGCCTTATATCCACCATCCCGATAATAGTCGTTTGAATGGATGTTCCTTGCTTACAACGTTCCAATTAACCTAGCTATACATATGTCCTTAGGTGCTTACTATAAGCCTGTCAAACTATATTCTCCTTGTCGAATATACCGAAGTTCATATACAGGAATCTTACTTTTCGGTGTTTAACTCTGAATAAATCAGACTATGTTTTTCAATCATAGTAATTGTCTAGACCCTTACCTTCGCAAGTTTGTCAGCCCTACCGGGCATTCTCACCATAGACACTTTGTAGCATCCCGACCTATCGAGAACCATATCCTTTCTTAGCGACTTAGGTACTTTTCAGCCGACTTCACCTAGCTTCATACATGTTATGTCTATTATCATTTCATGCATGTAGGAGTATCAGATAATTCGTTTCAGCTCAACATGACGGCTTTCATTCCGAATTTCGGTTAATCAGTTGTGGCTGTGATAACAGCCCTCCCATTTCATGAATAACATTTATAGGGAAACGTTTCGCACACTGTACATTTTCTTTCTATTGTTCAGTTACTACCCAGCCAGTTATGTAAATTTCTTATCTATAGCCCAACTTACACTCATCTTCGTTACTACACTTCTGTTGAATATCTATCTCAGTTTACTTACCATTTGAATCACTAATTTTTCTACATGATTGCTTCGCATTAATAAATTTTTTCTTTTCATTTTTTTAAAGTGAAGCATATGATACAATAATGGGCTTTTCCGGAAGGAGGGATGGAAAATAAATAACAGTAGAAGTAATTCAAGTCAACCCAAGGATTCTCTTGAGATTTATGCTGCCAAATTGGCCTATGTCGGCACAGCTATTTCTACATTAGGAGATGGCATTCAAACAATAGCTGCTGGTCTAGCATTAGATGCGTTAAGAAATTCCAATACCCAAAATTCTCAAAATGATACGGAACAATCCATGCAGAAAGATAATATGCAAAAACAGATTGATTATCTTATTTACGAATTAAAGCAAATAAAAAAAATTATCAAATAATGTACATACAATATTTCTAGAATTACTTGTATTATTTTCCGTTGCTAAAAAAATCTTTATTTTGTAAAAAAGGTTTTTGCTTGGAAAGCAGCTTAACTGACATACAAGACATAATTACAGATGCTCTAAATAGCATTAATGAAGCTTGATCAAGAATTAATTTAGGTGAGATGCAAAGTAATTATTTTTTAATGACTTACAATCAAAAATTGACAAACTACTAATTGAAATAAATAAAATTAGGTGTGTTGATTAACCATTTCTATACATTCGAAGAGCTGATTTCCGCTAAGGGCTACTCGCTTTCGCGCAGAGAAAGGCTTCCTACGGGCGAGCGTCGAGTAGCCCTACACTACAATCAGTTAAAATTGGAATATATTATCAAAATAACAACCAGAAAAACCCTTTTATCGCTCAATAATAAACCTATTTTTTCCCAATCAACACGCCTGAAAATTAAAATCTTTAGGAAAATCATTAATTCATCTTCCTATAACAATCTCATCTCTCCCGCTCGATAAATGGATCTGAACTCTATCCTTCTCATAGATTGTTAAAGTACCTTCTCTAACTACCTTTTCCCAACCATTTACCCTTATGATCAGACTATAACTAAATGGAATACCATTTAAATCAGAAGACTTTGACCACTCATATACAGAGATATGCTCATTTTCCTGTATTAGTTTGGCGCTTCTAGGAATAGGGAAATCACTATATTTTCCCGATAGCTCGTATTTAGAAGTAGCTACAAAATAATAGCTAATTCCTAAGAAAATAAATAAAACAACAGTGAGAATTATTTTTTGATATTTCATTTAAAACCTCCCCGTAAATGGTCGAATAAATAAAAGAGCAAAAACCAATTCGAAGCTGTAGCGTGTGACGACGCTGCGGCTTTTTATATCCCAACACTTATACCATTATCAAACAAAAGGAATTATTTGGGTTATTTGGGTTATTTGTGTTATAATTAAATAAATTTATACACTCAAAGGAGGTTTAACAAATGCGAGAAAATAAAAGATTCGCCTTAATTGCTTCATTGTTTGCATTAATTGGTTTACCTATTATTTTTCTAACAGTATCCTTGTACACAGGAGAATGGCGTTTTTTTATAGTTAGTATTGCACCTTCATTAACTGCTGGTTTAACAGGACTAATTCTTACAATGCAGAAAGTCAGTAAAGATAAACGAATGGCTTAAGGTTTTTTATACTGACCTAAGCGCTCGCGGCAAAGCCCTTAAAAAAGACATTATTGCTATAATTATACAAAGTTTCTTGCACGAAAAATATACTACATTTGTAATTTTCCTTCAAAAATTCACTTCCCCACTTTCCGCAAATAAAAGAAAGTAAAGCTCTACTTTCTTTTATTTTTTCCATATTTCTCGTTACCACGTTTAAAATTACCTGTAATCTTAGCTAACAATAACTGTACTGCTATTATATTATCTTCAACTTCTTCAATCCTTGCGATAAGACGCTCAGCCTCCTTATCTTTTACAATTTTAATTTGTTTACCTTCGTAATGTATTACAACTGTTCCTTTTTTCGTTATTTGATAAGCAAATGGTTCTTCGCTTAATCTGTTTCGTTTATCTATTTCGCTCACTGCACATCTCCCTAATTCTTTTAGTTTCCACATTATATTCAAAAAAATCTGTTGGTTCACTTGTTTTCTTTTAAATTCTTAAAAAGTATCTAGTGGCATAAACAGTGTTTTCTCTTTTAACTGCAAACCGTAAAAGGCTAACTACTACGGTAATTCTCACGCCTATTTGCCTTGCTTGTAAACACGAAATTTCATATTAAATTTGATGCTATTCGACGTAGAGTTCTAGCCTTTACCAAAGTAATGTGACCCATTCTCTATTTAAGATAGAAACCCTGCCCCGTTAGCTGCAAAAAAAAAGAGCTGAACACACAGTCTAACTGAAATGTTTCTCTTTGTTCAGCTGTGTACTTAATTGGTTACTCCTTAAGAAATTCAACGATCATTTTCATTTCACGCTCTTGCATCATATGCATGTGTCCGCACCCCTTTAACATATGAACTGTGTTATTTGGTATGATTCTTTTTGCTCTTGGTAATACTTTTCTCGCTGGAAATAAACAATCGTTTTCTCCTGCCATAATAAGTGTCGGTGCTTTACACTGTTGCATTAATTTCTCATTCACATTGGATGGCATCCCTACTTTTGTTTTTACATGATCAAAACTATCTTTCACCATATCCAAAGTATCTTTATCAAGAAATTCTTCTTTAATAGCCATAAATAAAGCGGTTTCTTTTATATATTTTTCTATCTTTGTTAGTTTATATTTGAGTAGTGGTATCATCATTTTAAGAGTACTGATTGGAAAGGCATTATTAATACCTGATGGCACAATTAATACGGATTTTTCTACTTTTTCCGGTGCGATACACATCAGTTTTGCCAAAACGCCGCCTCCAAACGAAACCCCAAAACAAGCTATTTTATCAAATCCAAGCCCTTTAATAACTTCACTTGCCCACTTTCCATAATCATAATTTCTAGGAGAAAGACTCACTTCTTCGCTTTTTCCAGGGTGGCCAATAATATCAACCGCATAAACGTGAAAATCCTTAAGCAGGAATCTATACATTAGTAAATTATAGGCAGTCGTACTATTACCGCCATGAAATACTAGCAATGGTTCACCCAATAGATTGCCAGTTTCAATGATATGTGTTCTTCCAAAACGTGTATGAACGTAAACATCCTTAAATAAATAATCCAATTTATTCAATTGAGCATCATAAAGCTTTAATGACATTTCTCTTCCCGATTGTGTTTTGTATATACTCATATCGGTCCTCTCCCTCCTAATTTGAAAGTATGGCAGCTTTAAAAGATTTGGGGAAAATAGGTTTATTATTGAGCGGTAAAAGGATTTTTCCGTTACCATTTTTCCTATATATTCCTATTTTAACTGATTTTCGAATGTATAAAAATGGTTAATCGACAAACCTGATTTTATTCCGTTATGTGGTTGATTTCCGTTGCGACTGACCGCTTTGTTATTTTTTGTGCGGCAGCGTCACGTTATTTTTTTGAAATTATAGCTTTTGGATAGTTCCAATCTCCTAAATAACATCTTTAACAGTTTCATATCTGCATTTTAATAAGGTATGGAATCTGTATTTTCTTCATAAGCCTTTATCGCTTGCTCAGCATATACATCTATTCTTTTAAAATCGTTTGTATGCTTATGAAAAATAACTGAATGATCTGTTAATATGATTGTTCTTCCCCCATAACAATCATATCCTTCAAACCAAATGCTGTAACCACAATCATTTATCCATCCACTTTTATTAAGTTGGTCATGGGAATCCCCCAAGTTCCTTCATTTTCAACCTAATCTCCATTGTTGTTAAATTAGATAAAGAAAGAAAAAGCATACATCCTCCTAATTCTTTCGATAGAGCCCTAGTAACTTTTTCAAACCAATTGTGATTATTATCTATTTCGAGGATTATCTTTTTCTTACAATCGAAATTAAACAACTTCCATGTATGCTACGTTTGCTTCTTAGGCAGTCATGCTAGAACAACTACTATAAATGATTATTTTAATTATTCTTAAATACACCTTCCTTTTCGTCCAAACAACTGTATTCGATATGAATAAAATAGGATATAGAATTGGAGGTGAATATAAAATGGCATCATTTGAAATTGGAGCGAGAAGTCTTTTCAATTTTCGAAACGAACGCTTTTTCCTATTTGTTGAAGATGAAGTTACAATTCCAGCTCAAGGTGTAGAGATTGATCCAGTTAATATCTATGAGATTGACCAACAAACTTTCAATTTTATTAGAGATGAAGGGGATACACCTGTGATTCGACCAGTTATTACTCTTCCACCTGTACCACCTGGATTTGAATTAGAACGAAAATGTATTTTTACAGTTGATAATGCATACTACGTAATTTATGATTTAGAAAATGGAACAGACAACAATGTTTTATTAAGAATCGGTGCAGCTTTATTTAACTCATTGAGAAATTCTGGTGTTCGTGAATGTATTCCTCAAGATTTTATTAATTAATACAATCTCCAACTGGCGTCGGGAACTTATTGAACAACTTAAAAACAAACGGAGTAGCATTTAAATTCGCTACTCCTTTGCTCTTTCTATTCTATCCCTTCCCCTTTTTTTGGAGAAGATTTAGAGATGGTAAAGAAATATTTTCAGGAAAAGCATGGGATTCAGCAATTTTTTTTTGACATAGACTACGATAAAGGTTATGTACAATTTTAATCATGTATTAGAAAATGACCAAGACGGCAATTATGCTATCTTGGTCATTTGTTTATATGTCTTGAAAATATTAAAATTACAATACTTTAGTTTAACACACTGACAGTAAAATCAAATTCTCCTGCTCCGCCATTATTTGAAATAATCGATATCTTATATTCACCCATTGGGATATCATGTAGATCCAAAAATGCTGTATAAGTTTTAGATTCACCAGGTTTTAACGTACCATTATTTCATATTTCCCCTTTAGGATTAAAAATTTTCCATGCGGAAGTATTAGACCCTCTATTTGCTATATTATATCTTACGTCATGATCATTTGAGGCAATATGGAATTCATTTTTAAATTCCCCATGTATTAATGGCTGATTATTGTAAATAGCTACTAATGTTTTTACATACTTCCAAGTATCACTACCGAAATCCTCTTCGTAATTTTGAACAACAGTACCATCTTCATTTTCTTGAATGCTTGTGTTAACGGTTTCTTGTTGTACTGCCACTTGTTTTTCTGCCATTGCAGGTGGAAGGCTAGATCCTACCAAAGCTAAAGTTAAAGTAGATGTTGTAACCCATTTTGTAAATTTCATAAGATATCACTCCAAAATCGCTCCTAATTATGTATAGTATACTTCGAATTACTAAATATACCAATTAAGACGAAAGAAAAATAATCAGGTACTCACCATTTAATGAGCGCCTGATCATTTGTTTTGCTTACTTAATAGTAATCTCTATAATCGTATTTAATGTAAATATATTTTGAAAAGATTAATTTATTTACAGTTCCGGTCGATATTAGGATAAGTATGGTAAATACTAAAAAATCAATTAACTAGAAAGGTGGAAATCTTTTATGATTACTACAAGAAATTCAACAGCAACTATGCAATATTTAATGTCACGTAGATCCTATAAACAATATGGGCTCCCTCAACAAAACAGTAACGAAATTAACCGCACTTCTAAGAGTCAAGAAAGAATAAACAATGTTAATAAAATTATCGAAGAAAGTAAAACATCTAAACTCTCTACTAAACAGATTGAAACACTTAAAAGTGCCGCTAAGGATGGTTTATTAGGATCTAGTACTACTAAATTAGGACCATGGGGGAAACACAACCTCCAAAAATTTTTATCAAACTCTAAGTACAATTCAACATTAAATGCTTATCGAAATTCAATATAAAATCATTAAAATCAAAACACCCTTTAACACTTTGGAGGTTTTTTTGAAATACAATTAAACTTACAAGGTATTACGTTTGGTGTTGTACAATAAAAAGCCCAGGCTCAAATTAATTGAGTACCTGGGCTTTTTGTTGAAGTTTAGGTTAAAGTAAAGATATGAAATCTTTCATTAATAAGATAACACAACAACCTGAACAAAATCTGAACAATTATTATGCAGCTACAATTTTTGTTTTCTGCGCTAATTTTGCTACCTCTATTTTTCAGCTCCTTCTTTGGCTGCTTCGGCACCAGTGAATGTACCTGTTTTAACTCGTCATAACTTACCTTCTGGCTCAATGTAAGAAACCCAGCCAAAATGATGTTTTAGAACATCCGTTACATTTTCTGCTGTTTGATGTGTACTAGATGTGCCATTTTGGGTGCAAACATAATTTGCATCCCTGAAACCTTGATTCTATAAGCATTTAAAAGACTATCTAAATATATTGTGCTCATAAAGGTAATCATAGGAAAGATCGACGAACAAATACTCATGTTCGTTAATAGCAATCGAAAACGTTCTTGTAATTTCCCCTGTCTCAATATCTCGATAAAGCTCTGAAATTTCCCCGCTTTGATCGTTGCGCATTTTAATGATTGTTTGTAGGAAATATGGACGCCAGCTCCAGTTTTTATTAATAGCTCTAGGCTGCAATTCCCACTGTCCATCTATACGCATAACGTTTGGAGATAGTTGGAAGCCATCTTCATTACAAATATATAATCGGAATGAATAACTATCCAACAGCTGTGCCAAATGCTCTAAATGTGAGATGTTGTCACTAGAAGGTTTAACACGATGGACAATCGCTTCTAGCTCCTCTCTCAATTTTTTCAGCTCAAAATATTGCGCTTCAAGCATTTTCTTTTCAGATGTAATAAATTGCTGGCACTCCTCTTTAAATCGCTCCTTTAAAATATCCTTTTCTACAAATGTCATTGCAGGATTTGCTAAGTATCGTCCTTGATAGAAGCGCCCTCCATTTTTCCAGGCAAACTGTAATTGATAAACGGTTTCGATTCCTTCAAATAAGAGGTTTGCACCAATTTTATAAGCGAGGCTCCCTATTGCTGATATCATATCAGACTGTGCAGACCAAGAATCATAATTTAAATCTCGAATATTCACCTTTAAAATTTGTGGGGATAATAGAGCAATATGTTCTAAATGACTCTCCGCTCCCACTTCCTGAACGGCAATTTTCACACCAAATGTCGTAAAGTAACGTAGTGCATGGTGTAGCTTATGAATGTCACCTAGAAAACGATGTTCAGAAACAACTAATACAATACGATGTAACTCTTCTTCACTTATATATTGTTGAATAATATTAAAGTGACTTTCTCCGAAATCCTGCATCAGTATGTTCGGATTACTTGGAATATAAATATCAACATCCGGTGCAATCTCTCCTATTTTTTCTAATGCAGCATGTAGAATTTTATGTTCCATGTCAATACGGTACTCTTCTGGAATATCTTCATTATTTACAAAATCTTTTAAATTAATTTGTTGACCCTCGATTTGTAACTGTCCGGAAATTTCGTAGGCAATCACCGTATGCGCATCCGCGCTAAATATAGGTTGAAAATACCCATGTATTTGATCTAAATTTGTTAACACTTCAATTGCGTCCATTGTCGAAACCTCCATATCATGAATAACTCCATAACAGTTATTCAAGAATAGCATTACTTTCACAGCTCATTACATGAAAAAAAGCTCTCTGACTGTATATTAATTTGTTTAAAGTAAATTCGCAACTTCACTTGGCAATATTTGATGGAAATATCTGTTCTGAAAAGTTAGCCGTCCATTCATTTTTCACAGTTTTTCAGTAACCCTAAAGTCTAATACCTGAAATCATCCACTAATGTCAAATCACATTTTGCCGAAAATATACCATTAAATGATAATGCCGTCATCTAAAACTGCTTTTATCATGTACTGCTGTGTAAAAACGAAAAAAATTTCTTTATCACCATAATTTATGCAACAAACCGAAGTGAAAGCCGTGATAATTAGAGCTATTCATCCAATTTACTTAAAATATTCAGTCATTCACCCACTAATATAGATGATATTATTTTTGTACTGGCGTTTCCCCTTCTACTCATAGTAAAAAAGCAGTATTCCAAAGTATGAATTATACCCTTCCGGAATACTGCTCATGACTATTCTGACATAAAGAAATACCAAATAATCGCAATTGTAATTAAGGATAAGATTACAGCAAATGTAACACGAAGCGGTGAAATCGGAGCATCTCCACCTACATGACCCGTTTGTCCGTTCACCATAAATCGGTAAATTTTCTCCTTATAACGGAATGAAGAAAGCCAGATTGGTAACATAAGATATTTGTATGTAATATCATCATGTGTTGTAGAGAAACATAAATTGGATACAACATCTGCATTCTGTTCCCAACGGATTTTTGAAGTAATTTGTGCATTCAGATGATCATGTATTTCTCTCTTTGCTTGACCCCACCCGTCCTGTAAACCAATACTGTAGCGTTCTGATAAAAACCCAGCTACATATTCTGGCTTATAGGCTTTATTATCGAGTAAATTAAAAGGTTCTATTTTTCGCATCATATTCCGATCATAACGGGTTGTTGCACTTATTAAATGATCGTCAATAAATTCCTGATAAAAACCACTTGTGGAATACCAATCTGTTTCAGTTCGAGTATTTCCTTCTTTATCTGTAACTGTACGATGTCTACCGTAACTTGCGGAATACCTTGAGCTTGTTTTCGTATCAAAAGTCCAATAAGGAAGATAAACCCCTTTAAACGAATCAGGCTTTGCACTATCTTTTGCAGCTTTCGGGGTGAACCATTTTCCTTTAATCCATCGTTGGAAGCTTTCACCTGCTTGCTTATCTGTTATTTCAAATGCACATACCCCGTTCGGTGCTAGTGTATTTTCAGCACTAGCCTCCATAACCTGATTAGAACCACAATATGGGCAACTATCGGCTACCTGTAATGCATCATAAATCGTTTTTGCCGCACAGGATTTACAAATGACTGTTTTTTTCTCAACACCCCAGTCAAAATTCCCACGTTCTTCAGCATTTGCGAAAATCATTTCCTGGGCAACTTTTTCCTCTTGCTTTTCTGGGGCTGCAATTTCTGACTCATAGCCACAATAAGGACATGTTAGCTTTCCTGTTGCTGGATTAAATTCAATAGATGCACTACATGATGGACACTCAGCGTCAAAATCAAGCTTTACTTGTTTAACATTTTCAGCATCTTGCGTTGTCATCACTAGTTATCTCCTTACTTAACATCATTTTCATCAAACACATCGCCACACTCTGGACAGAATTTTGGTGGGTTTGCAGGATCTTCTGGCTGCCAACCACATTTATCGCACACGTATTGTAATGCTCCTAAAGGTTTTTTAGCACCACATTCGCTACAGAATTTACCTTTGTTGATAGTACCACATGTACAAGTCCAGCCCTCTTCGGCAGGTTTTGCTGTACCACAATTCGAGCAGAATTTACCAGTGTTTTCATGGCCACAAGCACATTTCCATGCACCAGAAGTCGTCGCTTTTTGTTGTTTCTGGGCTACCTGTTTATTTTGCTCATTCATTTGGTAAAGCTGTCCTGCATTAACACCGCCTGCTTGAGCTGCCATGTTCATGCCCATAAATCCTGCCATTGCACCGCCATCATTATTTGCTGCCGCGATCATCGCTTCCGCCTGAGCACCCGTTAAATGAGCCGCAGCCATACCTGGATCACGCATTACGGCATTTCGTTGTAATTGTTTAATCATCGCCTCATCTTCTTCAGATGCTTTTAAAGAACTAATGCCAAATGATACAACCGCTAGACCACGAGTTGATAACCATTTTTCTGACAATACTTTATTGAGAGCATCCGCTAAAGCAACTGTATGTGCAGGAATTTCACTATAGCGTACTCCACTTGCTGAAATATGTGCGAAAGCTGGCTGTAACGCAGTCATTAACTCTGTTTTTAATTGGCTATCGATTGCGTCTCTTGTAAATTCACGCTCTACGTTTCCACAAACATTTGTATAAAATAATAATGGATCGACAATTTTATATGAATATTCGCCATGACAACGAATAGCAATATCAATATCTAGGCCTATGTTACGGTCTATAACTCGGAATGGAATCGGTGCTGGTGTTCCGTATTTATTGCCGACGATTTCTTTTTTATTAAAATAGTACACACGCTGATCCTTTGCAGGTTCTCCTCCAAATGTGAAGCGTTTACCAATTTGCTTGAATGTTTCCATAATACTTTCGGACAAATCATTGCCATACATAATCGAAGGCTCTGTTGATGTATCATAAACATACTCCCCAGACTCCGCAGAGAACTCCACTACTTTCCCTTGCTCGACAATCATCATACATTGACCTTCATTAATTGCAATAATAGAGCCATTACTAATAATATTGTCATTGCCTTTATTTGATCCTCGTTTAGAAGTACGTTTAACACCCTTTGCTACAAGAACATCTGATGAGAGTGACTCACAATAGAAATATTCACGCCATTGATCTTCTAGAACACCCGTTAATGCGCCAACTCCTGCTTTTAATAAACCCATAGTTATTCCCACCTTCAACTTATATACTTAACACTTATTTTATCATATCAATAATACCTCGACATCATTGCGTGAAGCTTTAGGTCCACACGACGTTGGTCACTCAGGCGTTTTCACAGGACGTGAAGTTCTTAGCCTGCGTTCTCTATTTCAGCGTGTGTTTGAACACTCGCTAAAAGAAGTTAGAAATAATCTAATCATTATGTAGTACGTACAATAAGGACAATTTGTTTCATTTTTTAGCCTTCTTTATAAAAAAAGAGATAGCTCCATAGGAACTACCTCAATCATAATTATAGTGGATCTTAGCGTTTCTTAAGAAAATGCAGAAATAGCAACAAGCACCCAGGCAATTATAAACAACAAACCGCCGATTGGTGTAATCGCTCCAAGCTTTTTCACACCTGTAACGGCTAATACATATAAACTGCCAGAGAAAAACACAATACCAGCAAACATTAAATAACCTGCCCAAGAAAGCATACTAGAAGCTCCTAAAAGAGCATCGCTAGATAAAATACCAAGTCCCAGTAAGCCTAATGAATGATACATATGATATTGCACCGCAGTTTCCCAAATGGCCGCATAATGTGGTGACGCAAATTTATCTTTTAGTGCATGTGCCCCAAAAGCACCTAGCACAACACCAAGACAAGCCATAATAGCCCCTAAAGCTAATAAAATTTCCATACTTCCGTCTCCTATTTCGTTTCACATGCGATTTCTTTGTATTTCGCATCCCAAGCCGGATCAATTTTACTTAGCGATACCGGACGTAACGTATCTTTATGGGCTAAAATATGTACTGACTGAGCAGTCGCAGCTATCGTTCCATCTTCATGTAAAATTTCATAGCCATATGTTGTACGTAAACGATCATGCTTTTCCACCCATGTACGCACAGTTGCTACTTGGCCATAATGCATAGCTGCCTTATAAGAAATGGATAAATCCATCACCGGCGATACATAACCATCTTTTTCTAACGCTGCATACTCAAAGCCTGCATCATTTACTAGCTGTGAGCGTCCAATCTCCATCCAAATGATGTAGTTTGCATGGTACACCACGCCCATTTGGTCGGTCTCAGCATATCGAATTTCTATTTGTTTCTCACTTACAAACATTTTCTTCACCTCGTCATTCATTATAGCGTAAAAATATTGATTTGGCGGGTTTTTGCTCTATTGATTTTTGTAAGGTGAAAAATAATGGTTCGATTAAGTGTGATGATTATTAGAAAAACAAATTTCATATATGTTTATCTCTATTCCATATAAACTCGTATAAAATCTTTTATTTGCTGTACTTTTGTAGAATCCATTTTGAGGATTATCTTCTTCTTACAATCGATATTTAACAACTCCCATGTATTCAACGTTTGCTTCTTTAGCTGCCATGATAGAACAACTACTATAAATGGTTATTTTAATTATTCTTCATTACACCTTCCTTTTCGTCCAAACAACTGTTTTCGATATGAATAAAATATGATATAGAATAGGAGGTGAATATAAAATGGCATCATTTGAAATTGGAGCGAGAAGTCTTTTCAATTTTCGAAACGAACGCTTTTTCCTATTAGTTGAAGATGAAGTTACAATTCCAGCTCAAGGTGTAGAGATTGATCCAGTTAATATCTATGAGATTGACCAACAAACTTTCAATTTTATTAGAAATGAAGGAGATACACCTGTGATTCGACCAGTTATTACTCTTCCACCTGTACCACCTGGATTTAAATTAGAACGAAAATGTATTTTTACAGTTGATAATGCATACTACGTAATTTATGATTTAGAAAATGGAACAGATAACAATGTTTTATTAAGAATCGGCGCAGCTTTATTTAACTCAATGAGAAATTCTGGTGTTCGTGAATGTATTCCTCAAGATTTTATTAATTAAATGAGAATTGTGATACATTACTCAATACTGGTTTTATAGTACAAAAAACAAGCGATCATACTCTGTAAAATTAAAGACAAGTGAATGTTATAAATCTGTAATATCAAGAGGTTGTCTTTAATGTCACACATTATATTAAATAATTAGTATACCACTTTTATATAGCGATGTACTTTTTGGGAATAAATGGGTTACAGTTTATTTTGAATTATTTAAATAGTAAAAAGAGACAGCTATTGCTGTCTCTTCCTCCTTTTCCATCATCTGATTCAAAATATTGTATCTACCCCTGAAGATAGTAGTACTAGAGAGCTTCATGTGTTTACCAATCGCTCGCATACTATCACCATTAAGTAGCCTATGAAGTATCTCCCTCTCACGATCTCCATGTACTAACGATATTCGCTTTTGCACCTCAGCAACCTTATATTCGTATTCACTGATGCGATGATTCATTGAATATACACGTCTTTGAACTTCATAAATACTGGATCGCTCGTACCACCACTTGCCTTTGGTAATGCTGCCTCAATACCATACATAGCAGTTTTCTGAGCTGTAGCGTGTGACGACGCTGCGGCTTTTTTTATATTACAATTTACATACTGGATTCTTCATTTTCTGACGTAACGTTATGCGTATCGTGTGACGTATCGTAATACGACTCGTAGACGATACTTACAGAATCATTTGGAATTCCTTCTCCACCCCATTGAATAAGTGAAGTGTCTTTCACTTCTTTTAATTCTGATCTCACGCAATCTAGGATTGGTTTACCTCCACGATTGAGGTTGTATTTGCCTCAGTTTTTAATAGCTATTTCACGAGTTTCCTCATTGTATTTAATAATCTTGTGGTGGTCCCTAAAGCGTTGATGCAAAGCACCAGCACTTTCCATTGAGTAACCCATATCAAAAGCAATTTGCTTTTTAGTAATTTGATAGATTCCAATTTGAGTTGTACTTTCATTTGTCAGCAAATACAGGAAGAAGTACTACGTTTTAAGAACAATGTCATGTGAGCGTGAGTTAAAGGTTTATATAGTTTAAATGTACCATCAGAATATCCATTTGCGATACCAGCTTTTACAATACTTTGAATTGTAGCTAGTTCAACGTGATTTCAAATTTGGAGTTCGGCGCGCCAGCAAATACAACCGTTCCGTTCTTCGGTAGTTTTACTTTGTTATTGCCGCTCACAACAGTAAAATTGACGCATACACCCTCCTCATCATACACTGCGAACGCACTCTTCTCTGGCAACGCCACGGTCATCGTTTTCCCTGCTGCCTCTTGCGGGATCGTAAACCATTTCGCATGCCCATTTGCTTGAAGCGTAACTTTGGATGATTGGCTTACATCCAGCGGTTTTACGTTGGATTCACTTACGTATAAATATCCGGACATCTCCATATATTCATCGCCGCCTTCTGTATAGAAACGGGCTTCCGACGTATCACGGCCACCCATCACAGGTATTTGGAGCTGATGCATCGCCGTGTTAGGGCCTGTAATTTTTCTGCTTTCCCAATAGCCCTCCATGCCTTCCTTACTATTAATTTGTTTGGTAGGCATCATTAAATATTGCATAGAACTAAATTTCTCGCTCACAAGATAGAAATTGACGCCTTCCCGCTTCGCCCATGCGGCAGCGGTTTCCTTCGATAGCGCGTTGTCTTCTAGTTTCTCGCCTAAATAGTAAGTCATCGCTTCTTGCCCTAAACCTGGCAGCGATATAAATGTGCTCTCCCTCAAATATGTTCGTCTATTCTTCTCAGTGACGAAGTTGAGCTTGGAGGTACCTTTCTCATTAATAAAGCTTCCATCCGCAGTATATACATATTTTTCTTCTGGATTAGATGGTAAAATCAGTTCACCATTCTTCGTAATTTCTATTTTGAATTGACTGAAACTATTGCCGTAAAAACCCGCTTTCTTTGCTACTTCATGAGGCATCTTGGCCTTGACCGGCTTACCAAAGGATTTGTTCGGCTTGATATCCTTAATTACGCCCTTCTCTTTAAGCGCAGCGAGCAGTATTTCAGTCGCCATCATTTGATTTGTAGTGCTGCTACCGCCGGATGACAACACAGCCACTGCCATCTTCTGCTCAGGAAGTACGACCAGTGATGCATGTTGCAGTGCCGTGTCTCCGCCTTTAGCCAAGCCCTTTATCCCATATTCACTGAATGGATATAGTTTCACACTATCCCAGCCAAGACCATAGTTGATAATATTATCTCCATCCCCAGGCCACATTCCTTTTTTATATTCCTCTTGCTCCATCGCCTTGACTGCCTTATCAGAGAGGATTCCTTTTCCCTGTCCCATGAATATTTGTGAGAATCGCACCATATCTTCTGCTGTGGAAGAGATTCCTCCCGTACCAATCACATTCACCGATTCAGCAGGAAGCTGCCCTTGGTACGTTGGAAAATAAAGTCCAGCCCGCTTATCGTCTTCCCATTTGTCCTGCGGCGTTTTCGTATGATTTAGCTTTAAGGGTTTTGTAAACCGTTGATGTATAAATTCGGTAAAGCTCATACCGCTGACTCTTTCCACCATAATCTCGGCTAGCGTAAAGCCATCGTTGCAGTATACCGAGAACGCGCCAGGATCCGCCTTCAATTGCTGGTTGGACAATTGCTGCAACAAGTTATCATGCGCATAGGTATCATTATCTTTAAATAAAAATGAACTACTAAGCGTACTACCTTGCAAGCCGGAGGAGTGGTTCAACAGCATACGTGGCGTAATGCTTTTGTAACGCTCGTCTTTCATCTTGAAATCAGGAACATAGTGGACGACAGGAACATCCAAATCGACTTTTCCTTCGTCGACCAATTTCATTACAGCCGCCGTTGCATACATTTTACTGACTGAACCAATCCCGTATAGGGTATCTTTGGTCAGCGGCTGTTTCCCATTCATATCGTTCTTGCCTGTCTGCCCCGACAAAATAAGTTTGCCATTATCAATTAACGCATACTGCACGCTAGTCGTCTCATAGGACTTCGTGAGTAGAGTAGCCTTCTCTGCCGCAATCTTTTTCAGTTCTTGACTAGCTAATTCTTGGCTAGCCACAACCGTAGTCTGATTGCTAGAAAACGCCATCGCCCCTGTTGGTAGGCTCATCGTTAACGCTAATGTTGCGGCTAACACCGCAGATAGTTTATTTTTCATAAAAGAATTGCCCCCTTGATTTCTAGATATACACTTCCTAAAACAATAATTAATGCCCCCACAAAAAAATTTTTTTGTTCACTTTAACATCCAGATTACCCCCTTAGGAAAGAAATATTTTCCATAAATAGAATATCAAAGTTTTATTAGCTCGTAAATACAATGATAGACTGATACCATACCGGGCTTAAGACTTATGGTTGATTATGACTAAGTAAATTAAAAAGACCAGATGCTCAATTTAGCACCTGGTCTTTTGTTTTGATGACTGATAAGTAATTTTTTCCACTTGTCTTTTAAAGGAGTTATATTTGAGTCTTTTGGAAATACAAACCTTTACCTACTGGTTGAACAGTTTCTAGTACAATGTCAACCATTGTTTCATTAACAAGAGTTCCTATTATCCAAGCTGATAAATCTTGTGCAGCAAAACAACCAGCAGCAGTAGAGATATTGCCTTCATTTACAAAACTTTGTTCAATGACATCTACATCAAATTGTTTTAGTTGATCTACTACAGATGGATATGTAGTTGCTTTTTTGCCTGTTAACAAATTTTTAGCTCCCAGTAGTAGAGCACCTGAACACATAGAGCCTATTAATTGTCTTTGGGGATCTAAAATAATTTTATCTAAATATTCTTGATTTTTATATAAGTCTTGTACACCCTTACCACTGGCAAAAATAACAGCGTCAGCAGAAGGGATCTCGGATATGTCTCCTGTCATTGGTATTCTCAAACCTGACATAGATATATGAGTTGTTTCTGTTCCTAATAGTTGGACATCCCATTCAGACATACCACCAACTAGACGTACACGATTTAATATATCCCATGGTAAAAAAACATCTATATCAGTGAAGTTATCGAAACAGACAATTGCAATTTTCATTCCCTATTCCTCCGTTATTTTAATATTAAAACATTTCTATTATATCAATAAAAAGGATAATCAAGGAAATTTAAAGTATTATGACTAACCGTTTCTATTACAACGTCTTTGATGAATCTTAATATATGCTCCTACCAAACGATCAATCGTTATGTTACCATCCTTTAAGTCATTCAATGTATTAAAGTGAATTATATTTTTTTACAACTAAAGGAATAGATATAACATATAAATCTATAGCATACGTAATAATCGTTATCCCTTTACCTTCTTCAGTAAATTTTGCTTGAAAAAACTTTTCCGAAACTTTTCTTTTTCCCCATTTTTTAGGTAACCATTCAAATCCTGAGTACATAAAAAATAATCTACCTTCTTTTCACTAAAATTGCAGCATAATTTAAAAGGACCATTAGTTCAAATTCGATTTCCAACTACTACACTGACTTGTGTATTTAAAACTAAGAAATTTCCCACAATCTTTTTACTTCCACCAATTCTTGCCCTTCGAATTCCATTCTGTATATATCTGGTTTCGTTGTTTGAAGTAAAAAGTTTAAATCGTATTTACTGTCATAATACCTCATCATTAAAGTCATAACAGCCCCATGCGTACCAATCACTACTTTCTGTCCTTGATATATGTTTACTATATCTTTTAAGACTTTTATAGCACGTTTCTGGCAGTCAGCATTAGACTCTCCTCCCTGTAAAGCAAAGTTTGAATCAGAAAATGACTTTTCTAATAAAGGAAATAAGTCCTTGTCAGACATTCGCGTGTCTTCAGCATTAAAAATTCACTCTTTAAGGTCCTCAAATACAATTACTTCTTTTTCAATTTGTTCTGCTACTTTCTGTACAGTTAGGATTGAACGACGATACGGGCTTGAAATAACAACATCAATGCCTTCTTTTTTTAATATATCAGTTATTCGTTGAGCGTCTAATCTGCCTTTTTCAGTTAAATCTCTTGTTCTTTCATCCCCATATTTTGGAGAATCACCGTGTCGAACCAAATATATATATGTTCTCATAAAGCCTCCTATAGTTTTGGCTCATCACCATAACGTGTGGTTGATTTCCATTCCGACTTGGCGCTTTGTTGCTGACGCTTCGCTTTCGCACAGATAAAACATTTGTTGCTGCCGCTTTGCTTTCGCTACAGAAAACATTTGTTGCTGCCGCTTTGCTTTCGCTACAGAAAACATTTGTTGTTGCCGCTTCGCTTTCGCTACAGAAAACATTTGTTGCTGCCGCTTCGCTTTCGCACAGATAAAACAATTGCTGCCGCTACGCTTTCGCACAGAGCAAAGCTTCCTGGGGGCATCCGATGAGCCGCTTCGTTTCACTGCAGGGTCTCATCTGTGATGCTTATCCCCACGGAGTCGCCCTGTCTCCATTCCAACCAACTAATATCCAAAATCAGGTGTGTTGGTTAACCATTTTTATCCACATTGATTAAATTAGAAGGATCTGATTTCCGCTACGGGCTACTCGCTTTGTTGCTGTCGCTTCGCTTTCGCACAGATAAAACATTTGTCGCTGTCGCACAGAGCAAGGCTTTCTGCGAGCGAGCATCGAGTAGCCCTATGCTACAAGCTCTTCATCATAACATGTGGTTGATTTCTTTGATAGAAAGAGCTTGT
>NZ_JARVRU010000038.1:0-53160 GCF_030209535.1 Lysinibacillus sp. fls2-241-R2A-57 | reverse complement strand
ATCGAGAACTTTTGATCGTTTATCGACCAACTTTATCGATTTATCACCCAACTTTCAAAAAATATCGACATCTACCTTCATGCATTTGCTTTGCTTATGACATAAACATATTTTTTTACACAAAATTAAAGAATTTAACATCAAAAAAGCGCTAGAAATCAACGTTTCTAAATTGATTTCTCGCGCTTTTTAGGTTTTGCCCAGTTTTGTTTAGCCTCTTTTTTATATTCTTCTAAAGAAATCTACTTCCATAATGAATAATCTATAAAATTATTCTTTTTTCAGTTTGAGCATCAAAATAATGAGCTTTCTGCATATTCACCATAAGGTCTATCTTTGATTGGCTATGCACGTCTGTTGAGGAGTCAACACGTGCAACGAAGGATTGACCGTCATTTTTCGAATAGAGATACGTTTCTGACCCCATTAATTCTGATACTTCAATATTGACCGTTACTTTCGTTTGATTGGATACGTCTAAAGATGTTTGACCATTATTGAAGTCTTCTGGTCGTATACCTAAGATCATTTCTTTATTCATATATCCGTTATTTCTAAAGAACTCTAGCTTCTCTTCTGGTACCTGAAGCTTCCAATCGCCAACTATAAAAGCACTTTCTGTTAATGTTCCTTTAAAGAAATTCATTCCAGGAGAGCCTATAAAACCTCCTACAAATACGTTTGCAGGTCGATCATAAACTTCTTTAGGTGTACCCACTTGTTGGATGATGCCGTCCTTTAACACAACAATACGTGAAGCCATCGTCATCGCTTCGATTTGATCATGGGTAACATATATCGTTGTTGTTTGCAATTGGTGGTGCAATTTCGAAATTTCAGCACGCATTTGAACACGTAGCTTGGCATCTAAGTTTGACAACGGTTCATCCATTAAAAAGACTTTTGCATTCCGAACGATCGCACGTCCTAATGCCACACGCTGACGTTGTCCACCTGAAAGTGCTTTAGGTTTTCGGTCTAAATAATTCTCAAGCCCAAGGATTTCCGCTGCATGTTTTACACGTTCTTCAATCTCTTTTTTGCTATACTTTCTAAGTTTTAAACCGAATGCCATATTATCGAAAACCGTCATATGTGGATAAAGAGCGTAATTTTGGAAGACCATTGCGATATCTCGATCTTTAGGTGCAACATCATTCATACGCTTTCCATCAATATAAAAGTCCCCATCTGTAATCTCTTCAAGACCTGCGATCATACGTAATGTTGTCGATTTCCCACACCCTGAAGGTCCTACAAAAACGATGAATTCTCCATCATTTACTTCTAGGTTAAAATCTTTTACGATCGTTGTATCATTATCATATTTTTTATAAATATGTTCGAATAATAGCTGAGCCATCATTGCCTCCTAATATTGTAATTTTTTCAGAATCATCGCCGAAAATTGAGTATGTCATTTAATAAAACATATGTCATTACGTCAAGGCGAAATCAACCCTACGCTTGGCCAATATTCTCATAAAATTGACGTTATCTACAATACTTATCTCTAAGCTCTACTGCATGTTTAATCGATTGTTCAGCACCTTGAATTTGTTTTTCAATCAGTACTTCTAAATGTTCATCAGCAGGATAGTAATAATTTTCTGGTTCGATCACATTTCGATCAAATGGAGGATTCTCCACTTTAAACGCACCTTCTCCTACTTCAAAAACACCACCTGTACCTTTTTCCCTTTTAAATTGAGCTACATACGGATAGCACATTTCAATATTAATTCTTGTTAATGGGGAATGCTCCACCATAATTTTAAAGATTTCGTCTAAATCGATATTTCCTTGTCCTGCCGGAACTCCGCACACTTTATAACCATCTTTTGCTTCGATGATAATATGATCTTTAAAGTGGGTTGTATACGTATACGGAGCAAGCTTTCTTGCTGCTTCCACTGGGTCTTCCCATGCCATCATTGAATTTCCAAAATCATAATGAGCTCCTACCCAATAGCTGTTTACTTCATTGACAATTTGTATAATTTCGTCAGCTATTTCTTCCTCATGGTTTTCAACAGCTAATTTAATTCGATATTTTTTTAGAAGTGGCACCACTTTTTTTATATTGTTTGGGGCCTGATCTAGTAATTCTTTATCATATTTGCCTGGACAGCAATACGTCCGAATCACATCTGCTCCAATTTTATGTGCTACCTCGATAACCTCTGATAAATGCTCTGGTTCTGTTCCTCTCGCGTCAATCTCTGCGTACAATCCATATTTTTCAATTTCTTTACGCACCTTCTCTAAATGATCAGCTTCAGCACCGCCAAGAGCACCCCACT
The DNA here is from genome assembly GCF_030209535.1 of Lysinibacillus sp. fls2-241-R2A-57. Classification (NCBI taxonomy): domain Bacteria; kingdom Bacillati; phylum Bacillota; class Bacilli; order Caryophanales; family Bacillaceae; genus Lysinibacillus; species Lysinibacillus sp. fls2-241-R2A-57. The sequence continues at coordinate 50,857 of NZ_JARVRU010000038.1, read as the reverse complement.
TAGGATGTAAATATTTATCGCCTGGATAAGCAATGACATTAATCATTACCCCATCCAAACCGTGATCCGCTGTTTTTCTAATAAAATCAAAAATATCCATTCGGCCATTTTGAAAAAGTAAATGATAGGTTTCCGTCTCTAATCCTAATTTCATCCGTTTCACCATCTCTAATAAAATTTCTCGAATCTTCCCTGAGTAAATCTAATATATTCCTATAAAACTATTTCAAGCTTACTTACCTAGAAAATTTAGCCTCAGCCCATTTGTCTAGCTTTTTCACCTGTTTTTTACCGAAAGTCATACCATATCCAATTATTAAAACAATAATGAATGTAAATAAATCCAATTCCTTTGTAAACCAATAATTAATTATTCCCATAATCACTTGCGGTATCACTCCGGTAATTGCAAATGCGATTGAACTAATCCGGAACCATAATTTTGACTTCAAGCCGTATCTTGCATACAACATAAAAAATGTTGACAACCACGCTAAAATCTCTAAGCACAACAATATTACCCATTTTTTCTCAATTAAAGTAGTCATTGTTTTCCGACAGAGACCTCTCTACAATGTGCTATAAAATCTTTTGAATATCTTTAACACTATCTATAATATAGTCTGCTTTTCCTTCTAAATCTTCCTTATTGCATGCACCAGAAAGTACCCCGGCTACTTCAATACGGCTATTTCGTGCAAATCGAATGTCAGTTAACGTGTCACCTACCATTAAAACTTCATCATCATTCAGTAGGAATTTATCTTTGAAAATATGATAATATTCACTATTAGGTTTAGGTTTATTGATGCCATCATCTGCACCTAAAAAATCTATATAGTCATATAGCTTCGTCATTTTAAGCGAATGAATGGCTGCATCAACATCGTCTGCTGTCACAATACCGATAATATAATCATGATCTTTTAAATACTTTAATGTTTCCTGTGCACCTTTTACTTCTGTAAATACAAGGTCATCTGATGTAGAATGCTTTTTGAATGAAGCACAAACATCGTGTATAAATTCCCCTTTTTTAATATTTTTTTCTCCCAAAATTGAATACCATGCAGCGGCAATAAAAGAATTCGTTTGACTAGCAAGTAAACTCGTACTCTCAAAATCATTATTGTCCATTCCAATAATCTGCATATACTCATCTCGTTTATTCTTTTCATTCGGAAACTTTTGAAATACATCATTAAGCACACAATCAACAATTTTGTACCAAACAGTATCGAGCTGTATTAATGTTCCATCCTTATCGAAAATGATTCCTTTCTTCATCTTCTTCGCCTCCCTAAACATAAAACCTATTATATAAGACCCATTCATGAAATAATGAAGGTACTTCTTTCATTCAAGAGAGAAGCACCTCCACCCCTCTTTTAAAAAATTTACTTCTTCACTTTATCTAATTCTTCCTGAGCAATTTTCGCCGCTTCATCTAATGCTTCCTTAGCAGAGATTCCTTCGATTTCTACTTTATCTTTCGCTATATCTAATGCATCATAGATTTTTCCGCCTGTTGGATCGATAAATGGCGAAACTCCATTTTTATTTGCTTGCTCTAACGGAACTAACGCCTGTGGTTGTTTTTTCACGAAATCAGCATAAGGCTTATAATCAGTAACATTGTTTTGAACAGGGATGTAGCCTGTTTCCATTGACCATTCTGCAGTTTTCTCGGTACTTGTTGCAAATTTCATAAACTCATATGCACCTTTAGCTACTTCTGGATCGGTATTTCTAGTTAAAGTTAAAAAATAAGCTTCTAATTTAGGTGCTGGCTTATGGTCACCCCAGCCTGGTTGTGGAACTGCTCCAAATGTAGCCAGTCTTTCGGCCTCATCCATTCCCTCACCTAACGATTTATAGACAAATCCTTGGTCACCAGATGAACCTGTATATCCTAATGTTCTACCTTCAACAAAATCAATAATTGTGTTATCCCAATATTCCCATCCAGTACCACCTGTATGAATGTTCATGATTTTATCTTCATGAAGCCACGTACGGTATTTGTCCCATACCTTTACCCATGTTTCATCGTTAATTAAAACTTTCTTTCCATCTTCACTTAATACATTTCCTCCAGCACTTCGAACAGAATCAATTAAGTTCGTCGTACCCCAAATTGGCATCCACCCTGCGTATTGAACGTCTCCATTTGCATCACGCTTTGATACTTTTTTGGCTACCTTTTCTACTCCTTCCCATGTCTTTAAGTCATCTGTAGTAAAACCATTTTCCTCTAATACTTTTTTATTATAATAAAGAATCTGTGTTGTGCCATATAGAGGAATTCCATATAATTTCCCATCAACTGTTGCTTGACTAACAAAACCTTTACCGTAATCTTCTATTTTTAATTCTTTATCATCATTTATAAATTGATCGATTGGGACAACTAGCTCTTTGTTAATATAGTTTTGAATAACGTCTGAACCTAGTAAAGCAATGGCTTCTTGATTGTTTGCCGCAAATCCACTTTGAAGCTTTTGATAAGACTCATCATAGTTACCTGCTTTTGTCGTTTTTACAACGTACTTGTCCTGACTTTGATTGAAATCCATCACAATTTTATCTAAACGATCAGCAAGTGATCCCCCAACTCCGTTTATGAATGGGACAACGATTTTATCCCCTTCTTTCGTTACCTTAACTGTATTTCCTTCTCCTCCAGAACAACCTGCAAGTATACCAACAAATAATGATACAACCATTAAAAGCGCTAATAATTTCTTCAACATGAACTGCCTCCTTTAAAATTAGTTAACCCTTTATTCCAGAATCAGAAACACCTGAGAGGAACCATTTTTGTAATACTAAAAATACAAGTAAGAGTGGGACTGTAGCGATTGTACTTGCAACCATAATGTGTGACCAATCCCTGCCTAATGAGCTATTAATGAAAAAATCAGCAATCCCATTAGTAATTAATTTTTTATCGTTATCTTTTAATACTAACGCTGGCCAAATATAGTTATTATAGTTTTCGATAAATGTCACTAAACCTAGTGTCACAAATGATGAACGTGTCATCGGGAAGACAATCTTCCAAAGAATCTTCCAATCACTTGCTCCATCTATCTTGGCTGCTTCTACGATTTCATGACCAACTTTAAGGAACGCTTGTCTAAAATAAAAAATCCCAAATACACTAACTGATAAAGAAATAATGTATCCAAAATGAGTATTTAACATTCCCATTTTCGCTAACATCACATACACAGGAACATACGATACAGCGCCTGGAATCATATATGTTGCCATGACAACGCCAAACGTTAATTCTTTCCCTTTAAATTTATAAAATGCCAACATATAAGCAAAGAGTGCCGACGAAATAAGAACATAGATCGTAATAATCAATGAAGTATAGAAACTATTAAATATATACGTGTGAAAAGGAATGACTCCTAATACTTCTTGATAATTTTCCCAATGAAATTCTTTTGGCCAAAAACCACCTTGTAGTACTTCACTGGATGTTTTAAACGAACTAAGGATCATCCAAATAAAAGGAAAGACAAACAAGATGCTCGATAAAGCTAAAAAGAGATGCTTTAAAATTTTCGGTGTCTTTTTATGATTACTCATGTCTTAATAATTCACCCACTTGTCACCTATTATCTTGTTTATAAACGATAATAGGATTGTAATAATTAATATGATAAACGCGATGGCTGTCGCGGATCCCATATCAAATTGTTCAAACGCTTGTTGGAAGAATAAATAGAGTAATGTTCTTGTCGAACCACTCGGTCCACCTTGTGTTAAGATTTTGATTTGATCATATGCTTGCAGCGATACAATCGTATTTACAACAATTAAGAAAAAAGTTGTTGGTGAAACCATCGGAAGTGTGACATGTCGAAACTTCTGCCATGCATTAGCTCCATCAATACTTGCCGCTTCATATAAGCTATCAGGTACCTTCTCGAGCGCTCCAATATAGAAAATCATTGTCCATCCAACTAGTTTCCAAACCGTTACAATAATGACTGCTAGCATTGCGGTTTCACTGCTCTTCAGCCAATCCAAACCAGGTATGCCTACCAAACCTAGCACCTTATTGATAACACCTAATTCCGGTTCATATAGAAGTGACCATACAATCGATACGGCTACTGTTGGTGTTACCCATGGCGAAAAAATCATCAATTTGTAAATGGCAGAGCCTCTGAAATTTTTTCTAAAGAACAAAGCAAAAATTAATCCTAATACAATCGTTGGAATAACTGTCCCAAATCCAAAATACAGCGTGTTTAGCAATGCCTGCTTAAAAGCTGACTGGGTAAATAAATTGAAATAGTTATCTAAACCAACAAAATTAAAATCATTTGTCATGAAATCCCAGTCTGTAAAACTAATACCTAAACTAAACAAATTCGGAATAATCCAAAAGAGTGTAAGAGGTATTCCAACCGGTAATAAAAAGAACGCAGCCTTTGAAAATTTTATTTGCATTCAGTGTCACCTCCTGTTTCACATTGTAAAGCCAAATTATTAATCAGATGTTGTATTTTTATTAACAAGTTGTAAAAATAAACATATAAACAAAGTAAAACAACACAAAAACCAATACATTATCATAAAAAAACTATTTCTCGTTGTCATTGAGAAATAGTTTGATTCAATTAGCGATATTGATATGCTCTTATTTAATGCTGCAAATTAAATTCTAAATTCTTTATCAAAAGTTTGATTATTTTTAAAACCCTTGTTGCATTAAAGTTCGTTTAATTTATTCACCGCATCAGCTGTATATGAGGTTAATCGAAAAATCTAGAGACTCTAATTATTTCTTCAGTAGGTGTCAGTGTCGCTTCGGCAATACTTTTGTTACTGTTGGCTAAGTATTGCTTAATCAGGTGGTAACCAATAGTATATCCTGCATTCTGTGATAAACCAACTGGACTGTATCCTTGTTTCTTCGCAACCTCATCACCAAACATATAAGCTGCTACTTCTCCAAAACCTTTAGTCTTCCGTCCTTCTTTTATCACTTCGATTGAGTACTCCATCTCTCCTTTATCAAAATCTTCAATCCAAGGTCCTATCAATTCTTTCCCATACATTTCTTCAGCAAAACATTCAGCTAAACCTTCCAATACTAAATATTCTTCTACAGTCACGTCGCCATGATTAAATGGTTCAAATGTAAAACGAACATTATGATTAAACTCGTGAGCTAAAGCGGATTTTAATCTTTTCTTATTAAAATCATTAGGAACAACCATTAGCAAAATATATCCCGGTATTCCACCAAAACCTGAATATCCTTTATTTACTTTCATTTCTTGACTATCTTCATCCCCTAAAAGAATATTTACAGTGATTTCTTCTAGTGGAATAAAATAATCTATCTTTTCAAATTTATCAATTCCTTTTGAGATCACTTCCTGATATTCATCAAAAATTCTAGATTCTATTAGCTCTGGTAGATTATCCTCAACTTGTTGAATAGATTTTCTAGGAGTCCAAATCCCTAACATCTCAGATGCCATAACAACATCATATCCATTAGGTTGGGTTGCTTTTAACGGTACATTTAAATAATCCCACATTATTTTCATTGGTTGCATCAATTCATATCGGAATGAATTCTCATTATCATTTCCTATTAAACACTTATTATAGAAATCTAAGCTATTGATTAAGTTGATTTTTACTTTTTCCATTTTATCTCCTCCATATCGAATAGCTTAATTCTTTACGCAACGGCAATGTAAAGCTTTTAATGTTTTAAATTGCTATATATAAATTCAATGTACTTAGTCCGTTTCTTAATAATTTACATACATATTTTTTAAAACCTACTGCAATCAATAGCATTATCAACAGAAGTGTTCTTTCTTAAATAGTCTTCTTCTAACCATGCAGCCTTGTCGATTCTGGCAATCCATTAACCTCTATTTTGAAAGGGTTTTTCTCGCTAAAAATTTTATGGTATGATGTTCAGGTTGTGTATCTACTATTTGACACATTTACATTCATCTTAGAAAAGAGGTATTTATGCACCCCACAAAATTATCCAAGAGACATTGGTTGCTCATTTTAACACTTTCTTTATTAACATTTGTTCTCGGGACAAGTGAATTTGTGATTGTTGGAATTTTAACTGATATTTCTTCAAGCCTACATATGACAAATGCGAAAGCAGGCACACTCGTTTCTGCGTTTGCCATTACGTTTGCCATCGCCACACCACTAGTGATGTCAGCAACAAGTCATTTTCCAAAGCGTAAATGGATGTTGTTTTTGATAGGATCTTTCATCATCCTAAATGCTTTGTGTGTTATTTCGACGAGCTACATCATGCTCCTTGCCCTTCGAATTTTGACAGCGATTGTAACAGGAGTATTAATCTCCCTAGCTATGATTGTTGCAAGTGAAACCATGCCGATTAAAAAACGCGGACTTGCGATATCATTCGTTTTCGGTGGTTTCACACTTGCAAATGTCGTTGGAGTGCCAATTGGTATTGTAATCGCCGAATGGTACGGCTGGAATGCCACATTCATGTTAACTACTTCCTTAGGAGTATTGGCGTTTTTGGCGTCCTTCTTTGTCTTACCTAATAATCTCAGCCAAGTACGCAGTTCGATACGGGATCAGTTTTCTTTACTGACCAAGCCTAGAATTTTGATGGCTTTTTTCATTCCAGCGCTCGGATTTGGCGCAACTTATGCTGTCTTTACGTACCTGGTTCCTATCTTAAAGGGAATGGGCGCACCAAATAATTCAATTAGTTTAATCTTATTTGGTTACGGATTTATCTCGATTTTCAGCAATATCCTCGCCGGTAAAATTGCCAGCCACAATCCAATCGGTCGCCTTCGGTTTGTTTTTCTCGTGCAGGCAGTTGTTCTAACAAGTTTATTTTGGACTACAAATCATTTTATTTTAGGACTGGTAAACATTGGCCTAATGTCGTTAATGTCCATCCTCTTAACAACATCTACTCAGCTATATTTAATAGACCTCGCCGGAATTTATCAGCCAAATGCTACAGGACTCGCTGCTTCACTTATGCCAGTGGCAAGCAACGTAGGCATCGCTTTTGGTTCTGCATTAGGAGGAATTGTATACCATCAAGGAAATTTAATGAATGTAACATGGGTCGGTGGAATAGTTGCAGTCTGTGCAAGTCTACTAACTTTCTTTTGTCATCTTTTAGACCAAAAACAAAAGAAATCAGCATAAAAAATGAAATAATTATTCATGAGTGAACTTTACGCTACAACGATTATTGCTGGGCTGGGTCTAATTATTTTACTCAGTATACTGACACACTTCCTTATGAAAAAACGAACACATAAAGCGTATGTGGTTTTTTATGTCATGTGCGCTGTACCTAGTTGTTACAGGATTAATAGACATTATTTATAAGTAGAAATACAATTCAAATGGCTGGGACAAAATTGGTCAAAACCTTAAAAAGCACGATAAATCAATTTAGAAACGTTGATTTATCGCGTTTTTTGATGTTAAGTTTTTAAATTTCGCGTAAAAAAATATGCTTATGTCATAACAGTACGGTCAGAAAGTGTTGCATGAAGGTAGATGTCGATATTTTTCAAAAGTTGGGTGATAAATCGATAAAGTTGGGTGATAAATCGATAAAGTTGGTCGATAAACAATCAAAAGTTCTCGACAAATCCCAAAACTGCAGCCCATTAAAGATTTTTGTCGCTGCCTCTTTAAAAACCACTCTTACTTGTGATATGGTCCATTCCCTGCCCCCAAAAGTGAGGGAGTATCCCAAAAAATTGTTTCCATCTTTATTCTTCCGTTTAATCATCTATGCTCAACAAACACAAATTTGGTTCTCTGAAATTTAAAGCTTTGATTTTAAATTTTGGACTTCAGCAAGTACTCCCCCCTTTTCAGTATCCTACCTTGTAAGTTAGTCTAGTAAGCTCAGAAATTATTATGAGAATCTATTAAACACAACTATGATTCCTTTTTGACCAACAAGTTCTCTAACCTTTTGCCTTTAACATTGTTTTGTGCTGCACTACATTTCCCTGGACCGCTGCCTTTTCTCCTAAAATTGATTTTACGAAATGAATAGACTTTGGCTAATATCATAGTATAAATTCCAATAATCTAATAATGTAGAACGTATATGGGGTGTTATAATAAAGTAACCTAAAAGATGCAAGTATTATCCAGATCCTATTTGTACTATATAAGCACGAACAACAAAAATCCTTAATCGACCTGAAATAATTTGAATTTTCGCGGGTGATAATATGAAAATTAGAATAGAAGAAATAAGCAAAGAAATGAAAGAAGAAATCCTCATCAGGTGTCATGAAGTGGATGATGAAATATACGAAATCGTAAATAAGTTAAAAACGGAAAACCTCATTGTGCTAGGATATCAAGATGATAGGGTTCATCGTATTAAACTTAGTGATATCTATTATTTCGAGGCAGTTGACGGAAAGGTTTTTCTGTACTGCAAAGAAAACGTTTTTGAGGTAAAACAAAAGCTTTATGAGCTTGAGGAGTTATTGCAGCGAAAGAACTGTTTTCGTGCATCCAAATCAACAATTTTGAACATAGCCAAAATTTCTTCTATTAATCCGTCCATAAGTGGCCGATTTGAAGCGATACTTGATAATGGGGAACGTGCTGTTGTATCAAGGCAGTATGTGCCTGTCCTTAAAAATATGCTTGGAATATAGAAGGAGGGATAAAAAATGAGGACTAGCGCATTTGTACAAAAGATTGTTAAAGATTTCTTGATTATCTTCGCATCCATCATCATTATTATTACTATTTTGCGACAAATCTATTATCCCAATATGGCCTTTGATTTGAATTCGATTTATATCATTATGGCATTTTCATTTTTAAGTGCCTTAATCGGACTTATTTTGTATTCTCCTAATGATATAAGCGAGAAGCAAATGCGGATAAGAATGGCCATTCACTTTTTCACTTTAGAGATTCTATTGATTACCCTTAGTAGCATTTTTGGTATTGTGAATAGTGTATTAGATTGCATCATTTTGGCACTACAAATTGCCGTAATCTATCTTCTAGTTCGTTTGCTGTCATGGCAAAAGGATAAAAAAGAAGCCCAAAAAATCAACGAAAAACTAAAAGCATTTAAGAAAGATGCATTTGAGTAGTCAATAAAATCATAAAGCAGCTGTTGTCTGCAAGCAGATTATTATGAGGCTGGGACATAACTGGTCAAAACTTTAAAAAGCGCGAGATATCAATTTTAGAAAAGTTGATTTCTTGCGCTTTTCTGATGTGTAATTTTTTAGTTTTGCCTTGAAATATTCTTATGTCCCCGCCCCTTTTTTGCATCTTAATGGCTTGTGGATACAACTTACCGTTTTTCTATATACTTCCTTTCGGCGATTTCTTATGATGAGTTCATAAAAATTAATCGAAAGAAAGGAGTAACGATTATGGGAACTTTATTATTATTGATCATTTTGATTTTCGAGATTACTTTTGCATTTTACTGTATTGTCACGAAGCAAAACCACAAAAAAATGAAGAGTTGGATGAGGATTGCTGTATTTATTGCCTTTATAATACTCACACTTTCATCGGTAATTGCGTGGAATTTCCGATGGATAATGCCTACAATCGTACTTTTCATCTTGGCAGTAAAGGGAACGATTTCTCTTATCCATAACAAAACAAATAACCAAAAATACAAAACTTCATCTATTATGTGGAAAGCCATGATTACGATATTGGCATTGGTATTTGCATTTACACCTGCAATTGTTTTTCCGCAGCATAAATCACCAAAAGTGACTGGTCAATATCAAGTCGCAACCGCTACTTACACATATATTGACAAGAATCGTATTGAGCAATTTTCTGATAAGGGAGACAATAGATTTGTTAATGTGAAATTTTGGTATCCCAAAAACGCAGATGAAACATACCCTCTATTAGTGTTTTCACATGGAGCAAACGGTATTAAGACAAGTAATACGTCTACCTATACGGAACTTGCAAGTCACGGTTATGTAGTCGCTTCAATCGATCATCCTTATCACTCTTTTTATACCGTTTCAAATGATGGAACGAAGGCTTTAATCAATAAAGATTATAACCGTGAAATCAGCAATGTTAATAAAGAAAGCATTTACACGAAGGAAGAAGTATATGGACTCATTCAAAAATGGATGAAACTTCGAACAGACGATATGAATTTTGTCATTGATACAATACTTTCAAAAGCTAAAAGTGACAATGACCCTATTTATCAACATATCGATATAGAGAAAATTGGTGTATTCGGGCATTCAATGGGCGGTGCAGCAAGTGTTTGGGTAGGTAAAGAACGTGATGATGTAGATGCAGTTGTAAATATTGACGCACCGTTCTTTAGTGAGCTTGTTTACAATAGAGAAATGAATGATTTTGTAGCGCGTGATGAAGACTATACGATCCCACTTCTTAACATCTATTCTGACGATGTTTGGGAACAACTCGAAAGCAACTCTACTTACTTAGCGAACAAGCTCAACAATGAACACTTCAAAGATGCATATACTACTCATTTTAAAGGGGCAAAACATTTAAGCTTGACCGATTTACCACTTTTCTCTCCTATACTTGCAAATATTCTGCAAGGTGGGAAGGCAGACATTGATCAATATTACTGTATTGAAAAGACAAATGAACTCATTCTTCAATTTTTTGACTATGAGTTAAAAGACAAAGGACATTTCACACCCAAAGAAACATATTGATTTTTATCTAGTAGCTATATAATGCTTAGATATATTAAGTTCATTAGATGCCCTTTGTTTTTTCGATCGTTCTTCAAAGAAAGGCAATTAAAATTCAATTAAAGGCTGAACTGTATATAGTTCAGCCTTTTCTATTTTACCTAGATAATTACTATTAATAACACGATGGAATTCTCATGTTCCTAAAATCTCATTCTCGGTTTTTATCGATTGCCTACATCATATTTTTATGCTCGTAAGCTTTCTGCATATTTTAATGCAAGCTGTGTTCGTGAAGTTACTTTAAATTTCCGATACAAATTTTGCAGATGCTTCTTTACTGTATTTTCACTGACATATAAACAACTGGCAATTTCCCCATTTTTAAATCCCTTACATAAATATATTAACAGCTCTTTTTCACGTTGTGTAATTTGCCATGACTCGCTTGGCTGAACATATTGATGTAATAAATAAGCATTTTCAATCATCCGCTTTATATAAGATAGCTTTTGACTATCCTGCTCTGTAAATGGTATTTCCCCTTCTTTTCGCAAAAAGCCAATAGCTGCTGTTGGCTTTTGCTGATTGTACAGATACATAACCATTTCATCTATAAAATCATTTAATTGCAAAAAGCGCTCAACATAATACCGCTTTTTCTTCTTCGATATTGCTTCATTTCGTTGCATTAATTGAATATCGGGTTGGTTTTGCATGTTCACTGGGTGTAAAGGATCATAATATTTATATTCATGCAAATAGTTTTGTATCGTATATGTCTCAACATTGAAACAGACAGGCTGTTCATTTAACTCCCCATCTGCCACTTCCCAAAATAGCGTATGCTCAAATTGAAAACATTCACTCAATACTTGCAACATATTCAATTTAAAGTCTCTACTTGTTTGCTGCATATTCATATTCGAGATCCTAATCGTTGCTTCTAATAAATTTCCCACCTCTTTTTGCTCATACAATATCAATCCATCCTTTTCTCCATTAAACTCATATATTCTCGCTAAAGAAGAATTATCCTTTTGGGTAATATCAATTTTTTTCATTTCAATCTAAGATGAATTTGTAAGTCAAAACTATATTGAGGTGATCAGATGAATTTACAAGAATATGCATCATATGACGGTATTGGATTAGCAGAGTTAGTAAAAACAAAGCAAGTGACACCACAAGAACTTACAAAATTAGCGCTACAAGGTATTGAAAAAATTAACCCTTCGATTAATGCCGTTGTCAGCGTGTTAGAGGAACAGGCTGACAACGCGATTTCTACTTTAAATTTAAATGATAATCAACCATTTGCAGGTGTCCCATTTTTAATTAAAGAAGTTGTACTCCATGCGGAAGGTGTGCCACATAGTATGGGCAGTCGTATTGCAGAAAATGCTGTGATTTCTGTCGATAGTGAATTAATGAAACGTTTTAAAAACGCTGGTTTTGTGTTAAGCGGTACAACCACAACACCCGAGTTCGGCTATAATGCCGCAACGGAAGCTGTCATTTATGGGCCAACACGTAACCCTTGGAATCTAGACCATAGCCCTGGTGGTTCAAGTGGCGGTGCAGCCGCTTCTGTCGCAAGTGGTATCGTCCCAATCGCGCATGGTAATGATGGGGGCGGATCCATTCGTATTCCTGCATCATGCAGTGGTGTCGTTGGCTTAAAGCCTTCACGTGGCCGCGTGCCAATGGGACCTTATAATAGTGAGGCATTAAATGGGCTAGCAATTGAATTTGCGCTGACAAAAACCATTCGTGATACTGCTACATTATTGGACCAAGTAGCTGGGCCAGACTTAGGATGTTATTCGATTATTCAAAGCCCAGAAATGCCTTACAGTAAAGCAATTCAGCACAAGGTACGTCCACTGAAGATTGCCTGGACAACAGAAACAAATTCTGGTGCATTCGTAGATCCGAAATGTATCGAGGCCGTACATAAGGCCGTGAAATTATTAGAAGAGTTAGGGCATGAAGTAGTCGAAGCTCGACCAGTTTACGACCAAGCACCATTTTCACGCGCAACAGTAAATATTTGGACAGCGAATATTTATAAAATGATTATGGGTGCAGCGGAATTAACAGGTAAAACACCTTCACGTGATAATATTGAAGCTGCCATTTGGCAATGCTATGAATATGGCAAAAACTTAAAAGCTAGCGCACTTTTAGATGCCATTAATACGAATGCACTTGTATCACGTCAAGTAGCGACATTCTTTGAAGATTATGATGTGCTTTTAAGCCCAACAATCGGTACATTACCAGCGAAAATTGGTGAGCTAAATGCGGATAATCCAAATATCTCGGCGACTGAATGGACAGAGCAAATTTTCACATACGCGCCGTTTACCAATTTGTTTAACGCAACAGGTCAACCGTCGTTATCATTGCCACTTGCGATGAGTGCATCAGGCTTACCAATCGGGCTGCAATTTACAGGTCGCTTCGCAGATGAGCTAACCCTTCTACAGCTCGGAAAACAATTAGAAGAATCTGCTCCGTGGAAAGATCGTAAACCACCCGTTCATGTGAGTGCAGAAGTTGCGGAAATTGCGACAACATAAAAAAAGTAGGTGCAAGTTTTTTTCTTGTACCTACTTTTTACTAGTCTCGGCCATGTACGACATTCCATTACAACTTGAACTAACCTCATTTACTTATCGTACGGTTATTATTTCAACACCTTTTGCTGTTAAAGCACTTTGCCATTCTGCATCGAGTTTAGCATTCGTAAATAATAGATCGATATCATCAAAACTCCCACTTTTATAAAACTTCATTAAGTTGAATTTAGATTCATCTACCAGCATGACAACTTGTCTTGCATTTTTCTTTAAGCGGTTAAATATTTGAGCATCCTCAATATAAGTGCATGTTAATTCCTTTTCTAATGAGATTCCATCACAAGAAGCAAATAATTTATTAACCGTAAAATGATCAAGTAAGTTTAACGTCATATCACCAGACAACGCTAATGAATTTGTATTTAACATTCCACCAGCTACTATAAGTTTGCAATCAAATGACTCATACTGCTCTTTTAGTTCAATAATTTTATTAGCAGCAGGTATGGAGTTTGTCAAAATGGTGAGGTTTTTTTTGTCATAAAGATAGTCCAATATTTGCAGCGTAGTTGTTCCAACTTCAATGGCAATAATATCATTATCCTCTACCAATTTACTTGCTGCCATGGCTATACTACGTTTTTTATCAATGTTTTCATTGCGACGTTTATTAAAAAATAATTCCACGGTATGATCATTTTTCTTAAGAGCTCCACCATGTATTTTCGTTAACTTGCCTTCTTTATGCAACAAATCTAAATCTCTTCGGATGGTTTCTGTCGTAACATTTAACACTTTTGCTAAATCATTGACCATCACACGATTGTATTGATCTAGCTCATCGAGTATGTATTTTCTTCGCTCAAATTGTGTATAAGATTTCATCATAACACCTCTTTGTATTCCACAAATATATTTTAACCTTCAAGAACAATTACTAAAATATAACTTTTATACCAACCTACTTTTCAGAAACAGACTTCAGTATTGATCCTTAGTTATATTGTAATTAAGTTACTAAGCAAATGGAAGTTCTCCTATTAACACTTAACTTTTTAAACATTTCATTTACATTTCAAAAGGTATATATTTCTTTAAGTGATGTCTGAGAAAAGTTGATATTATTCAATTCGAACTAACTCAATCAAATTTTTTATAAGTTACTTCAACACCTTCGTCGATAAATAATTGATTTGCAACATCTACATAACTCATCGTATTGCGTACCCAATAATACGACTCATCTATTTTAAATAGTGGCACTGACAACTGATGCTCAAATGAAATGATCAATTGTATATCCTTTTCAATCGTAAATCTTGTTCCAAATCCATCTGCTAATTCATATCGCCCCGTAATATCATCTTTATTTGTGAGCGGCAAAATTACTACATGTTTTAGTGCTTCAACTGCATGATGTTTACCCATTAAGCAATCCATAATTTCTTGTTCATATTGCGGAAAAACTTCTTGATTCGTCGCTAACACAATTACTTCTTCCGTTAATATATTAATAAAGGCTTGTGCTGAGCAACCACTCCATCCACCTGTATGTCCAACCCACTCATCTTGAATGATAAACCCATAACTATAATGCTTAGCAACTTCTGTTGGTGTTAGCATAAATTGCACAACCTCTTTGCTAATGTACTGACCTTGCCATAGCCCTTTTAAAAACTTCGCTACTTCTGTCACTGTTGCATAAATACCACCATCACCAAACACATCATTATACTTTTCAGTTTTGCACAAATACGGGTCATCAACGACCTTTATATATTGCTGCTTCTCATAATTATACGTTTGACCTTGCGCTTCGTATTGCTTTGAAGGTTGTGTTGTCATGTAGGTAAGATTTAATGGTTCTGCAATATTTTGTTGTAAACAGGTTTCATACGATACACCGCTCACTTCCTCAATAATTTTCGCAAGCAAAACATAATTTGTATTACTATAACACCAATGCTCATTTGGCTCGAATTGTGGCAGCATCACTTCGTTAAATGTTTCAATACTTATTGTTAAATCTTCTGTAATATATTCCGGGATGCCAGATGTGTGTGTAAGTAACTGTGCAACTGTCACCTCTGGAAAATGCGGTACGTTAAAACAATTTGTAATTTTATCTTCTAATTGCAATTGTCCTTTTTCAATTAGCTGGAACGTCATTACGGCTGTAATCATTTTACTTAATGATGCGAGATTAAATTGTGTATTTTCTGTAATAAGATGCTGCTTTGTGATTTCTTGAAAACCATGATAATACTCCTTTATTTGCCCATTTGTTTCATGATACACAGCGCCATTAAACTCAATATTTTTAAGTAAATCCTTCATTTATTAACCCCCCCTAAATATTTTAGATACCTAACACATTAAGCATGAAGAAATTATTATAATTCCTTCATCGCAATCTGCTTTAATTTATTAACAATGCGTTCTAATTCATCAACCTCTTTTGATGAAAGTTTGCTGTAAATTTTATCTGCAATTTGTTGTTCTACAAAATCTTGCTTTGAAAAATACTCCATTCCCTTTTCATCTAACGTTATAAATACTTCGCGTCGATTTTGTGGATTAATCTCTCGCTTAATATATTGATTCTTTTCTAATTTCGCAATCAATTGGCTAACTGCACTAGAACTAATATTCATTTCATTCGCAACTTCACCGACCGTAATGCGTTCTGCTAAGTACACAATATCTAATACAACCGCTTGTTGTGTTGTAATGCCACTATTTAAATATTGCTTATAATGTTTAAAGATCAGACGGTTTATTGAATATTCAGCCTCATTAATACGCTTAACTTGTTCATATAAAGACAAAAAATCACTCCTGATGCGTTAGATATCTAACATATTAGCGAGTGTATGATAAAACGTCAATCTTTATTATTGCTTACAAAAAGAGCCGTATAAAAATACGACTCTTTCAATCTTTGAATTTATATTCCTTATCTTTTCTGGCTTACGTCTTAATGGCTAAATTTCGCTAGGACTGGGATATGTTTTGTTAGTTTCTTATATATATTGAAAACTACTTGTACTATAGGCTCCAATTTTTTTGAGAGCTGCATAACAATCATACTTGCTCCTAAAGAAAGAAGAGCGCCGCCAATCACGTCTGCTGGATAATGGACTCCAACGAAAATACGCGAAATACCGACAATGATAGCCCATACTAATACAGGATACTTCCACGAGTCTTTTCGTAGCAACAACGTACAAGCTACCGAAAAGACTAATACCGCATGATCACTTACAAATGACGAGTCAGTATTATGAGGTACTAGTTGATGAACATGATGCGTCACGAATGGGCGTGAATGATAATAGACAGAGTGAAGGATTGCGTTTAGGGCCAATCCTAGTAAACAGGTAAAGACAATGTATATAGCTGTATATTGTTTTTCTACTCTTTTGTCCTTGTTTCCAGTAAACCACAAAAATAACATGAATACGATTACGACATAAGGAACGCTATTAGTGATGAAAATCATCCCTTTATCTAGAAAAGGATAACGACCTGCTATATCATTAATCCATTGAAATACTTCATAATTCATTAATGTTTATCTCCTTGCTTTATATTTGGATGTCGCATTTGGCCTCCAAGTCATTCTGAAAATCATCTAACATAATTTAAAAGATACAAATTGAATACCTTATTGCATTCATAATTGACGTCATCATTCGCCTCTTAGTTCCCTTAATTTCTTTCACTACAAAATAAAATCATTAAACAGAAAATATTATTGTAAGCTAGCAAAAATTAGTATAAAGGTGATAAAATATTCTAATAAAGGGGGCTACAAATATGGGGAAATTAAGCAAAAGAAACATACTGTGGATTGTACCAATCGGTATTTTAGGGGTATTTTGGTATTTTTATGGTCCGCAAAAAGAAATTACAGATAATGAATATATTACATACGTTAAAAACTATTCATTTGAAAATAGTAGTAAAACTATAGAATCGGGCTTTACAAATGCTTGTGAAAATCCACATTGGGTGTATTTTGAAACACAAAAAGGACAGGACGTTGTAGAATTTAAAGGAGATTGTCCAGTCAATAATAAAACTGCAAAAGTGAATGTTCAATTTTTAGTTGACCGTGACATGACAAAAGTGAGATACGGTGCCATGCTGGTCGATAATAAAATGCAAGAGGAAGCAGATCGAGACAAATACCTTCTAGCACTAATAGGCAAATAAAAGATGAAGCTCTCGTTTAAAATTAAAACGAGAGCTTCTTTAGATTGGAGGTGAATGCACACAACATTCCTGCCGAACCATTTTTGAAAGAATTAAGAATCTATTTTTTTGGTTCATCACCATAACGTGTGGTTGATTTCCGTTCCGACTGGGCGCTTTCCAGGGGGCGTCCGATGAGCCGCTTCACTCGCGTTGCTCGCTCCAGGGTCTCATCTGTGACGCTAATCCCCTAGGAGTCGCCCAGCCTCCACTCCAATCAACCAATATACAGTGCATATATTTTTAAAAATGTCATCCACAACTTTTGGTGATGAGCCATTTTTTTATCGTTTAATATCTTGCTTACATAATAAAAGTGGAAGCACTACCTCAAACACTGCGCCTTTCTCAAGATGGTTATACGCTCTTACTGTGCCTTTATGCTCTGTCATAATTTTCTCTACGATGGCTAGCCCTAATCCTAATCCTGCTGTATTTTTATTCCTCGATTTCTCTGCGCGGTACAACGGCTCAAAAATATAAGGTAAATCTTCCTCAGCGATGCCATCACCACTATCAGTAATACAAACTTTCACCATATCTATTTCACGAACTACTTGGAGCTCTATTATGCCGCCTATTGGTGTATACCGAATGGCATTGCTGATTATATTTTCAAATGATCGATGTAATAAAAGGGAATCTCCATATACGATCACTTGTCCATTGAACGTATGATTTACTGTAATACCCTTATTCTGTATATCTAAATACCTATCTTCTAAAATACTAGTAAATAACTCTGTTAAGTTTATCTCCTCTATCTTACGAACGGAAATAGACTCTAATATGTTCGTATATTGGCTTAAATTCGTCACTAGCTTTTCTAGTAACTCTGATTTATTGATGCAAATATGTAAATAACGCTGTAACTTTTCAGGTGTATTTGCTACTCCATTGTAAATGCCCTCTAAATATCCTCGTAACGAAAAAATAGGTGTTCGTAAATCATGCACAATGGCTGAGACGAAAAATTGCCGTTCTTTCTCGATACTTGTCCGTTGTTTCCTTAACCGTGCTAACTCTTCTGCCATTCCTTTAAAGCTTGTTAAAACACTGTTCATTTCTTGAATGGAAGACTGTTCGATCGAGACTCGAAATTCTTCTTGCGCTATTAAACGTGTTGCTTTATCTAAATTCGATAGCGGTTTTAAAATATTATGTTGAATAAAAAGAGACATTATAATGATAATGATAGAGACAATTATACTAATACATAGCATGTCCCCCCATTCATCAAACCAACTAGTTTCTGACAATGATGGATTGGTCATATCCCTTACTTTTAAAGTACCAATAGGCTCTTCTTTATTATACATTTCAACTTGTTGAACCTCATAATTGGAATATTGATAAGATAACTCTCCATCTATTCGATTAATAGGATACTCTCCTACTAACTCTATGTTCGAAAAAAGAGTATTTCCTTGAGATGAAGAAAGAGAAATTTGCATATTTTTCTCTTTTGCCAACTGGAGAACATGTTGCTGCCATGATTCCTCTTCCCACTTATCATATCCAGCTACAATGACATCTTCTATCCATGTAATTCCATTTAAATCATCTCTAACCTTTTTCTCCATTTGATTAGATTCATAATTCGTTATAATTATTTTCGTAACGCCAATTGGAATAACAAAAATAGCTAGTAAAAAAATACAAATGAAATATTTTAATTTCCATTGTTTTCTTTTCATGCCGCTCTACCTTGCTTAAATTTGTATCCTGTAGCCCACACGGTTTCAATCGTTACACCGCAATTAAATGCATCTAGCTTCTCTCTAATTTTTGCAATATATACCCGGACAGTATGAAAGTCATAATGCTCCATTCCCCATACTTGTTCTAAAATCTGCTCATATGTACGTACTTTATTAGCATTTTCAGCTAAGTATTTCAAAATTTTATACTCAGTTGTCGTGAAAATAAGTTGCTGATTTCTATAAGATATACTCTGTGCTTCCACGTCAATTTGAAAATCTCCAAATATTAAACTTCTTTGTTGACTAAAAGAATAGGGCTTCATACATCTTCGCTCTACCGCTTTCACCCTCGCAACAATTTCACTAGGAGTTGCTGATTTAACAATATAATCATCCCCACCCAATGTAAATCCTCTTATTTTATCCGTATCTGTCTCTTTTGCACTTAAAAAAAGGATTGGCACATCAGAATGCATGCGTAATTTTTTACAAAAAGAAAAACCATCCTCCCCTTGCATCATTACATCTAATAATATGCAGTCCACTCTATTGTTAGCAAATAACTCTGTTGCACATTTTACATCCGTTGCTTGTAACACTTGATAACCTTCTAAAGATAAGAAATCTGTCATTAACTCTATAATTTCTTCCTCGTCATCTACAATCATAATTGTTTCAAATCGTTCCATTTTATCACTCCTGATACTAATTTTTATCAATTATACCAGCTTTAAGGATCATCACCATAGCATGTGGCTGATTTCCGTTCCGACGGGGCTCTTTCCTGGAGCGTCCGATGAGCCACGCCTTCTAATTAGTTTAGGGTGATAAAAATGATTACTCAACACACCCGACATATTTTGATACTATTTTTATACTTCCTTGAGATTGTATTGATAACTAATAGCTAAACTAGAAATATAGGAGGGGTTAATAATGGAAATATTAAATGTAAAAAATATAACTAAGGTATATGGTCAGGAACAAAATAAAACGTTTGCATTAAACAATATCAATTTAACAGTACAGAAAGGCGAGTTTATTTCTATAATGGGAACGAGTGGATCTGGTAAGTCAACCTTATTGAATGTAATTTCAGGGCTAGATGTTCCTTCTAGTGGCGAAGTTTATATAAAAGGAAAACAGCTTAGTTCTTTATCGGATAAAGAACTGACAAATTTCAGAAGACATCATATTGGATTTATTTTTCAATTTTTTAATTTAATTCCTGTTTTATCGACTTTAGAAAATGTAACATTGCCAGCAATTTTAGCAGGGAAAAACCCTGAGATTGTAGAAAAAAAAGCCCAAGATTTATTGAAGCTTGTTGGTATCGGTCATCTATCTCATTCAAAACCAAGTGAAATGTCTGGAGGGCAACAACAACGTGTATCTATTGCGAGGGCATTATTGAATGAACCAGAATTTATTTTAGCTGACGAACCAACCGGAAGCCTTGATTCGAAAACATCGAAAGAGATTCTTTGTATCTTGAAAAATTTTTGTGAGCATATGAACCATACATTAATTATGGTTACACATGATGCACATGTTGCTTCTTATGCACATCGTGTACTATTTATGCATGATGGTAAAATTGTAGATGAACTATCTTTAAGTACTTGTGAACATGACAGGCAAAAAAATATTTTTGATATTATTTCGCGAATAGAGGGCTTAAAACAATGAAGGTACTATTTAAAATAGCTCTTAACTCTTTAGCGGTACGTAAAAACCGGACTATCTTTGCAATTATTGGTATCTCTATGGGCATAGTTCTGTTAGTCTCTTCTCAAATTTTAATTACTAGCGTTGAGGAATCTCATAGCGATTCTATACGTGAACAGTACGGTGATTATGACTTAGTTGTAGGTTATCAAAATTCTAACCAGTTCCTGTCAACTCAAGATATTGAACAGATAAAGAACATTAACCATATTATGGACACCTCCCCATTTCTGTATCCCTACTTAAGTAAAGAAGTAGAGATGCAACTATCTGATTATCCAAGTTATGTAGGATTTAAAGATGAAAAGTTAGCTTACGAATATCCCCTCATTAAAATAGCCGAAGGGAACTTTCCGAAAGAAAAAGAAGTGCTAATTCCAGCATCTTTCGCAAAAAGTAAGCAGTTAGAAGTGGGGTCATATATCGAATGGCCGTTCCCACCAAACAGAACTCAGAAAATTAAGATTTCAGGAATTCTAGATACAGATCAGCGTCTAAACCATGTCGCCGTCTTTCAGTATAATTGGTTACAAGGTATTACAAATAACAATAATAATACTACCGCTTTACTAATTAAATTAGACAGTCCTACTAACAAAGATGATGTAGTAAAGGCGATAAAAGAAAAATTTCCAGATACTTTTATCGATAAACGCAAAGAACTTGATAAAGAACGTGAAAATATCGGAGGATTAAAACCGATTATTCAAGGGCTTAGTATCGCTGTATTCATTGCAAGTGGACTAATTGTCATTAGCACTCTTCAAATGTCTATTCAAGAAAAACAACACGAGCTAGCAACGCTACGTCTAGTAGCTATTGATCGTAAACAAATCTTTCTACTTATATTAATAGAAGGATGTATAATTGGAGTATTTTCACTTCTATTAGGATTGATGGCGGGGATTATATCCTCCATGCTATTACTTGAATTAGTTGGTCATCTAATGGGATTAGCTGCTACAGACGTAACACTATCGTTACCTTGGATAAATATTATTTTAGGGATTACAGCTGCTTTCCTTATTCTAATTATTTCTTCTTGCGTACCTGCATATCAAGCTACTAAGTTATCTCCATTAGTTGCCTATCATCAATCAACGTCTGTCCATCAAGCTCCAACAAAGAAACGAGCTATAATTTCATCCATCTTAAGCTTGAGTACTATTAGTTTATTCTTGGCCAATTACTTATACTTTGAAGAAAAAATACTCTATGTAATGATCGCACTATTATTATTCTGTAGTTTGTTTATCAGCATTCCTCTCATCTTTATTATTTCAACTTCTTTCTATAATTGTTTACCTAAACAATTATATTCGCCAGAATGGATGCTTGCTTCTCGTAATACACTGCGTCAAATGAGAAGAAATAGTCAAATTGCTAGTATTTTAATAGTGGGCATACACGTATTAATCATTGGAAATATTATACTTAATTCATTAAAGGAAGGAGAAGAAACCTTTCTAAAAGAACAATATCCATTTGATTTAAGTATTATTTCTCTTAATCCAACTGAAGAAAATGGTTTTTCACCAAAACTTTTTTCACAATTACAGCAGATAAAAGAATTAGAGAATATATACTTTACTAATTTAGTGCTATTATCCACACTGAATTTACCTATCCATGCGTCAGGAGGTAATCCTGAATTACTTGTTAATGAAGAAAAACAAGCTATGCTGGGCATTCAAGGAATTAGTTTTCCAATAATAAATGAGCAAGGGACAGTAAAAGTTGTTGATGGAACTATTAATGAAGAAGATTTAGGACAAAACGGAGTTATTTTAAATGAAAAAACTAGTAAACAATTAGGATATCAGATTGGCGATGAAATAGAGATAGGTCAATTTGATGATGTAATAAGTGGTAAAAAATATGAAGCAAAGACTTTTATTTTAAAAGGTATTATCAAAGATGAAAAACTTGATTATACACTACTGACAACTGCCGATATTATGTCACAACAATTCGGTATAAACTCTCTCTATAAAATTCAAATTAATATAAATAATCCGGAGAAAAGTTCAGAAATTAAAGCTAACATAAATAAACTTCTAAATGATTCTGCCTATTCTACTACTATCTTATACGATCAAAAACAAGAATTAGATAAAATCGAAAAACAATCCAAACAACGCTTATTGATTTTATCTGTTACAGTTTTCTTGATTATTATAATGGCAGGTATAGGATTAATGAATAATACTGCTAGTAGTATCCGAGAAAGAATATCAGAATTGGCAATGCTTCGCGCACTAGGAAGCTCTAAAGGCCAATTGATGCGGATCTTATTATTAGAAGGTTCTTTCATTACTAGTCTTGTTGGCATTATTTCTACCCTTACCGCCACGCTTATAGGTTGTATGTTTATATTAGCTTTAGGATCTCCAGTTACTAGTATTCCGATTAAGTTAATTATAAGTCTAATAGTAGCTAGCCCACTGCTCGGTCTATTATCTGTATTTACGCCTGCTCTATGGATAACTAGACAAAACATTACACAAATGTTAACAAAGTAAACAGCTCGACTTGATCACCAGTATCTCTAAAGGCTAAATTGAGGAATTATCCTACGTCTCACAAGAAATTTACTATCTACTTAATCAAACCGTTGCGCACAATGCTGTCAAATTGACCAATTATCAAGTTGGTAAAAAACACTATTATGATTATGTAATTCCACTAACTGCCTTTTAATAAAGGGGTACAGCCACATTGCAATCAAGCAAAGAAAAAAATTTGTATCCGTAAAACGAAAAAAACGCTATTCTTTTTGCAGAAATACACAAAAAGGATAGCGTTACTCATTCTATTTTGCAATGCTGCAATCATCACATCTTTTGACATGTCTAGGTCTTCCTCATTAGCTGTTTAGTTTTCCAGTACAATTTGTTGTTTCCGATAGTATTCTCTCCCGAATACGCATCTTCAACGTTAATTACTGCTCATAATAATAATCTATCTAATTTTCACTGCTTTCCAAATTGTCCATCTGTCTTTTTCAACAATATTGCTTTCTTTTGAAATTGATTTATCTAAATAATTCACCAATGCATGTAATTCTTCATCGTTTATTTCATGTAAAATGCTTCTTCCTGTTCTTTCTCGTAAATCTTGGAATAATTGCTCCTTCTGTTCATAGACATTTCTTATTTCCCATAACTTTACCTCTTTAATCTCGCTAAATCCAATTTCCTTTAGCATTGCAACCACTAACTCACTATTATATCTGCGATTAATTTCTTGTTCCATTAATTTAGGAAATTGTTCAAAGAAAAAGCCTCTAATGTGGGAATCATCACCTTTTAAAAGACAGTCTTCTGGTGTTCGGTCTTGTATAATGTAAACCCCTTTATCCTCCAATATTCTATATGCCTCTTGAAAACAAGTTTTTAAATCTTGGATATGGTGTATTAAAGCTCGTTCCAGTACTAATTGAAAGCTGTCATCGTCCAAGCCTGTATCCAATGCATTCCCTTGCTTAAACGTTACGTTATGATAGTCTTTACAATTTTCTTTTGCCCCTACAAGCATAGCCTCCGAAAAATCCACGCCGATCACAGAAGGGACCCCCATATCGGCTAATGCTTTTGAATAAATCCCCCCACCACAGCCAATATCAGCGGCCTTAGAAATATTCATGACCGGGACAAGTTCTTTCATTAATTCCACCCATGAGCGGTCAGCATGTCGAGTTGTGTAAGAAGTTTGATTACCCTTGTTATGAAAATCAATGCCCATCTTCATCACTCTTTTCTTTATGGATATTTTTGTTATCTTTATTTTACATCTATCACAGAACATAAGTAAAATTAATGTTAATTATAGTTTTCCATAAGTTATTCTTATGGATATAAAATCTTCTCTATTAATTTTAGTTTTCGTATGCATAAAAAGCTGCAATTAGGTGTTTTCCAAAACATTTCCCCTTCCGAGACATAAACAACCGTATTAAATGTGAATATTTACCACTAAAATCACCCTTTACACAAGAGTAACTTATGGTGTAAAATTACACTATAAGTTACTTAAAAGGAGTTTTTAAAATGGAGAAAAACAAGAAAGTCACTATATTAAACAGCGTATTAGTTGGAACTATCATATTAAATCTTTTTATCTTTACATCAACTATGCGCTTTTCCCCTTGGTTTATTGAAGATGCATGGGGATATTTAGGAGTATTCCTTACAGCGCCAATGTTAATAGGTATTTATTTCATCCTAAGTCATTATCAAAAGCTACAATTAGTCTCAAACATCAATAAAGTAATTCCATTATTTGTCGCAGTAACATCATTGATTATTGTATTTATGCCGACAAATGACTTTTTAAATATTGTTGCACTTGTCATTAACGTAGCTATGGTATTTTTAGCAGCTGTTTCCCTATTCAACCAAAAAGAAAAGGCGATTTAAAAAACACAAAATAACCAGGTACTCATTAATAAAGTGAGTCCTGGTTTTTGCTTTAATGTATTAAATTGAACGGTTGGTAGCTTTTTGGATTACCCGAACAATAAAATAGCTACCCCTATAATTACACAAACAATTCCACTTAAAAATTGTCCAATTCCGGATGCCTGTCCCATTAAAAACAGATTAAAAATATTTTTGCTTTTTTGAGACTTTCCAAACAAAGCATCATCTGTTTTCATTCTATAAAATCCCCAAGCAGTTAAAACAATCCCAAAAACAATAAAAATACTTACTAAACCTAACATATTAAATAATCTCCTTATTTGTCATTTTCATCAAAAATAAACACTTCTTCTATCGATTGATTAAAAATCGATGCAATTTTATAGGCAAGTAATACAGAAGGATTATACTTCTGATTCTCAAGTGAAATAATCGTCCTTGAAGATACGCTTACACGATCAGCCAATTCTTGTTGAGTTAAATTATGCTGTTTTCTTAAATCACGTACTCTATTCTCCATGTTCGCCCTCCTTTAAAGGACTCGTTCATAGAAAAATTTCGTTACAGTATTGAAGATGAAAAGAGCGATTATTAATAGTAAAAGAACCGCTTTTACAGATAATACAATAAAATTACTCAAAAATAGCAACACTATTATTAATGACGTTATACACTGCATAGTTATATTTGAAGCATGACCATCAATAAGAGCATCTCTTTCATCATACTCTTTCGATAAATCGTCCTCATTTTCTGATTTTCTTGAATAGATTGTAATCGATACAATCAAAATAATAATTCCCGTAATGAAAAGATAGATTGCTGTCATTTTGTCTGCCGGATCCATCAAAAGACTAATAACACCTAACATTATCGCAAGGAAAGATGTTAATAATCTTTGAAATAACTTTCGTTTCAATACAATACTCCCTTCCGAAATATGAAGTTTACTTCATGTGAAGTTTATTTCATATTACATACTTCTCAAAACGCAGTCAAGTTAAATATTTGCCAAATAATGAATATTTTATTTAAATTACTAATGAATTTACTAATTTTACTATGTAACATGTTTATCACCGGACGTCAAAAGGAGAAAATAATGCTGAGTTTTTTATCATTTCGAATAAAAATTAGAATAAGTACAGAAACAAAAAAATACCAAATACTCAAATAAAATCGAGTACCTGGTATTCAATATTAGCTACTTTACAAAAAGCTAATATTCTCAACAAAAAACTCATGCAATTAATTGTTTTTTGCATGAGTTCATCTTATTTATTTTATTATTCTTTCATATTTACAGCAGAATCTACGGACTGGATAATGTTTAGCTCAAGTATTCGAATTTCCTTATTTAACTTAGCAATTGCAGCTTCTATTTGTTCAAAACGCTCCAATTGACGCCTGCTGACGTTATGCGTTGGCATTGCTTCTTTTAACGCTGCCTGCCCTGCATATAGAATTTCTAGTAAATCCAACTTTTCAAAATAAGCTGTGCTATATTGTATTTCCATACTTACAAAACCCCTTACATATTACTTTTTCATCACTAATAAGATTTTTATATTCTTACTAGTACTTTAACCGAAAAAAGTAAGGGCAAAACTGTATCTAATTTACTGTTTATTTTCCAATTAACGGTGTTTACAGATGATATTTTCATAGATTAATAGGCTTTTTATCGCGGAAAGTCTCTTTCTGATCTCTTTGTAAAATTGAATAGACAAAAGTATCGTGCGCTTGGCCATTTTGATACATATAATCTCTCAAAATCCCTTCCTGTTGAAATCCAATTTTAGTTAGTAATTTATTTGAGGCTTCATTTTCTATAAAGACAACAGCCCCTATACGAGTCAGCCCCATTTGTTCAAAGCCATAAGATACTATTTCGGTAACCGCTTCAAAAGTATATCCTTTTCTCCAATAATCAGGATGTATTTCATAACCGATTTCTGCTCGTTTATGGATCGGTGACCAAACGTTAAAACCAATTGTCCCGATAATATCCTTCGTTTCTTTTCTTTCAATTCCCCATCTTATTCCTCTTTTTTCAGCAAAGCTCTTTGAAAAGTATTTCACTAGTTTTTCTGCTTGCTGTAGTTCTACGAATGGCTCTTGTCCATAATAGCGAGTGACTTCTTCATTAGAAAAACACTTAAAAACGCTCTCTGCATCATCCTGTGTTAGCTCTCTTAAAATAAGTCTTTCTGTCTCTAAATTAGGAAACATTCAGATCTCCCCCTTTCTTTCTATTTCTCTTTATTTCCTTTAAAATCCTTTAAAAAATAAGAAAAGAGCACATCCAATTGAATGATGCCCTTATTAGTTTTATCCAAAAATTTGAGCGGCAATGGCGAATAGTGTATTATTTCTTGCTGGCATTTTTTCAGCACGAAGGATCATAACTGGAGGTGTATTTGCCTCTGTAAAGCCACTTTGCTCTAAAAATTTTGTAAATTCAGCATGACCAGATGGTACATCAATTCTTAATTTTCCATGATGGACTTTTGTTAAAGTATCAAATATATCGGTAGCCGTTTCTGAATCTGGCGCTACAATTGGACCTAAAATTAGATTGATAGGCCCTGCAATAGACATGCCAAAGCCTATAATATTTGCCTGATGATCTTTCACAACAATACAACGCTTAGATTGTTTTATCCTGTTCCTTAGAAAATTGCTTCTTTTTTCACCAAAGGCTACTTCATCCAGACGAACAATGGCAGCAAAGTCCACCTCTTGAAAATCTTCTACTGACCACTCGTGAGAAACAAAGTTTTTTTCCCCGCTATAATTATCTGCAATATATTTATGAACATAATCTACAGTGGTAAAGCCCATTTTCTTATACAACGGTTCGCCCTCTTTCGTTGCAACGAGCATAATTGCTGTATGCTCTGAAACACTGTCAATACATTTTTGAGTAGCTAATTTCCCTAGACCGAAACCTCTATAATTTTCATGCACAATGACCATACCAATTGAAACTAAATTACTATCATAAGCAATAATAGCAGCACTTGAAACGATTTTCCCCTCAGCATTTCTGTGACCAAATATTTTACCCGACAACATAACCGTTCTAATTTCTAGTTCATCGTAATCCCACCCGACAGAGTCAGATAGAGCAATTAACCCTGGAATATCTTTTGCATCGAATAACACTAACTTTAATTGCTTATATGTAGTCATTCTTCCCCCCCACAATTAAGAACATTTGTTTCCATTCTATATGTATTCACTATTATGCACAAGTCTAATTTTTCAAAAATTTTGACTCATTACCGAAAATTGAGGATGCATTTTGTTATAACATATGTCATTTGATTGAAGTGGAGACTGGGCGACTCCTTGGGGGATTAGTGTCACAGATGGGATCCTGAAGCGAGCATTGCGAGTGAAGCGGCTCATCGAAATGTGAATCAACCACACGTTATGATAGTAACTAACGTAATTGGAAACCAAGGAATATATTATTAATGATTGGAATTATTTCTATCCTAAGCAAAAATGCTATATACTAGTAGCTAGACTATGCACTCCTACTTTAAGCATATTTAGGTGATTGAAAATGACATCTTATGAACGAATACTTATAATGGTCCCGCCGTTTCCCTAGCTACGTCTACTCTTTTTTGAAGAAGTAGATTTTGCTTGTAGGAGGGCAATAAGTTGAAAAAATATACAGCACCATCTTTACTTTTAATGATTGTTCTTGTAGCTTTTCCACAGATTAGCGAGACAATCTATTCACCATCTCTACCTGATATTTCAGATGCCTTGAATGCTTCAAATAGCTCTGTACAGTTAACCTTAAGTATTTATTTTATAGGGTTTGCTATTGGTGTCTTTTGTTGGGGATGGATTTCTGATTTAAGCGGACGAAGACCAGCAATGTTGGCCGGTTTAATTTTTTATGGTATTGGTAGTTTCATGTGTTTTTACGCGGAAACGATAACATTTCTATTAGTTAGTAGATTTATACAAGCTTTTGGAGCTGCGACAGGCTCTATTATCACACAAACCATTTTGCGAGAAAGTGTATCTAGCAGTAAAAGAAATGCGATGTTTGCTCAAATTTCTGCAGTCATTGCCTTTACTCCTGCAGTGGGACCGCTTATTGGTGGCTGGGTCGATCAAGCACTTGGTTTTAGAGCTGTTTTCTTTGTGCTCGTTGCGATGAGTATTTTGTTGTTTATTTATACTTATTTCAGACTTCCTGAAACAACAGATAAATCAACGAGAAGAAGAATCGCTATTTTCCCAGTAGTGAAACGCATTATTTCATCTCCAAGAGTTCTTGTTTTTGGATTGCTCATTGGAGGGATAAATGGTGTATTATTCAGTTACTATGCTGAAGCACCTTTTATCTTTATTGACCACTTCAAATTATCGCCAGGACTTTATGGATTTCTCGGCATCATTGTAGCACTTGCATCTATTATCGGTGCTATGATTTCCAAAAGATTAGTAAACAATTATCAGCCAGAAAAAGTAATTCATCTCGGCATTTTTATCATGACGGTCGGTGCTCTATTACTACTAATCGTTAGTACTTTACCACTCCCTAATATCGTCTCAATAATAGGCATTTTAGTGACTATGTTTATTACGTTATTAGGATCAGGAATTGCACTACCAAACTGTTTAAGCCTTGCACTTGTCAATTTTCAAGATGTTATAGGAACAGCTGGCGCGATTTTCAGCTTAGGCTATTATTTACTCGTTAGCCTTATAACGTCTGGGATGAGTTTCCTGCATAATGGTTCGTTGATAACTATGCCACTATATTTCTTCATCTTAACGATTATTATGTTGATATTCGGAAGAAAGTTTATTGTTTAACTTATTGTAGCGGGAATAAACATATTCAATAACTCTTCTTTTTCATGCCACCCTTTATATCTATTCGGGTGGCTTCTTCTTACTGAAAATAGTAATTGACTGCCTCGTCCGCCGAAGTTAAAACGACATTATTTTTAGTTTTATAAATAAACTTTGGTGAAGTACAGGCTTCTTCAAGACTTTTTGCTTGTTTCAGCGTATCGGTCATTTGCTCGATTATCTCAGAATAGCCATCAAGATTATTAGATATTTTTGTCATATTCGAATCCGAAATGTCTAACACAATGGAAACTTGATCCTCCGCATAATTATTTAAATTAATGAAAAAGCACTCCTCTAGATTTTTCGAAGACTTATCAACATTAATAACAGCTTCATTATAATTGGCAATCAGTCCTGTAGATGTCACTGTTATTGTAAAACCTTGTTCTGTTAATTTTTTATTTATGCTATCAAGAAATGTATTGACTTCAGCATCTAATTTTGGCGTTACCGTATTTTGTATTAATGTATCGCAGTTTTGATAAATAGTATCAATTTCTGCCTGCTTTTCAACGAGTAATTTAAAATTTGACATCGAGTACACATTAAATCTCCCCTTTTCTATAAGTTTGACATTCGGGAGTTTTTTTAGTCATCTTTAAGCCATATATTTTCATTACCCAATCTAATTTAGGAGCGATATACATGCATATTAGAAATTCCATTAAGGCTTTAATAATAGAAGAAGATAAAATTTTACTGACAAAAAATGAATACACCGAAGACTACTTTTATCTTTGTCCTGGAGGTGGGCAAGAGCATGGAGAAACTTTTCACGCTGCTTTGATAAGAGAATGTATCGAAGAGATTGGCTGTTCGGTTGATATCGGAGAGCTACTTTTTATTCGTGAATATATTGGAAAAAACCATGAGCATGCTTCTTTCGATTTTAATGCTCATCAAGTAGAATTTTATTTTGTTTGTCGGCTAGCACAAGGGAAAGAAACGAACTTTCAGCCAACAAATCCTGATAGTCATCAAATCGGATTAGAATGGGTATCGATTGAAGACTTATCAAGCTATCAACTTTACCCGAAAGAATTAATAAAGTATATTCAGCAGTATAATAACAGTCAAGTAACTCCCATCTATTTAGGAGATATAAATTAATATGTGGCAAAAGGCTGTCGCGGTAAAATATTGGACAGCCTTTCAAAACTTAAACTAGATGTTTTACCATTGTGAAATAGCTACTTCCCGGAGGATAATCTTTTATTTCTCCAACAACCTGATAACCTCGAGCTTCATAAAACGTGCGTGCTTGAAAGTCATATGTAGTTAATAGTGCCTTTGTTGCCCCCATTTGCTTAGCTGTTTCTTCAGCCTTCGCTAGTAGCTGTCCACCAATGCCTTTTCCACGATATTCTTTACAAAACCAAAACTTATTGATTTCCACCCATCCCCAATAAACCTCAGCAGTAATACCGCCAATCCATTGCTGTTGAAGATCGGTTACGATTAAATTCAACGGAAGAATAGTACCCTTTTGTCTACTTTCTTTATGATACGCTGAATGTTCATCGTTGTACTCTCTAATCTTTGTATTTAAAAACGTAGTAAAGTCATCGTGATTTTCTAACAAAATCTCTACTTGATAATCCATATGTTTCCCCTTTCCATATGTATCTCTATGCTTTATAACGCTCCATTAGCTTTTCCTGATGAGCTGTGAAAATTTCTTCGAGTGAAATATCATATTTATTAGCTATCACAATAATATTCCCTAAAACATCTCCAAGCTCCTCTACTAATTCTTGCTTATTTTCTTCATAGGATTGAATCTTTTCATCTGGTCGATCCCTACCAATTTCCAATGCTCGTATAGCTCTTGCTACTTCCCCTGTTTCTTCAGCAAGAAAGCCTATGCGCGTAAATATACTTAAATCAGACCATCCACGTGTATCGTAGTAATCTTTCACGAATTTTTGAAACTCATTTAATTCCATTTCTATTTCCTCCATTTCTTTCCTCTTAAAATTAAATTATACTATAAAAGTGAAAAGTGAATCGGTAAGTTTTTTTAATCCCGCTTATTGTTCACTAACCGTAATTGAGGAAAAAACTTATCAGATATGGAGGAACGATTATGAATAGTATTGCAGTATTTTGCGGATCAAGCATCGGTGCTTCTGAGGCATATAAAGAAGGAGCTATTCTTCTAGGAAAAGAATTAGCAAAACGTAATATTACCTTAATTTATGGAGGAGCTAGTGTCGGTGTAATGGGAACAGTTGCAGACACAGTTCTTCGTGAAGGTGGCAAAGTGATTGGAGTTATCCCTACTTTGTTAGAGGAACGAGAAATTTCTCATAAGCATTTAACAGAGCTAATTGTCGTTAATTCAATGCATGAACGTAAAAGCAAAATGATGGAACTAGCTGACGGCTTTATCGCTTTACCGGGTGGACCTGGTACGTTAGAAGAATTTTTCGAAGTATTCACATGGAATCAAATCGGCCTTCTGCAAAAACCTTGTGGTATTTTAAATATCAATCATTATTACGATTTACTTATTGGATTATTTGACCATATGCAAAACGAACAATTTTTACAAGCCCAATATCGAGAAGCACTACTTGTAGATAAAGACGTTGCAGCGCTTTTGGATAAATGTGCAGCGTATGTTCCTCCTGCAGTTAAAACATATCAAACAACTAAATAAGGTATTACAAAAAGGCCAGTATTCAACATATGGAATAACTGGCCTTCCCTATTATCTCATGGAATTAATTATTTTTACCATGCCATCAACAGTAATAGTGTCAGCACTGACTTTATCTACAGTAAAAGTGTACTGAAAATCATTTTTAACGATATTAAAATGCACAAAATCTGAGCGTTTATAATAGACCATTTCATTTCCATCTGGTAATTTCACTGTCTTCGCGTCTTTAGGAAATGAACGTTCATACACATTGTCGACTATATTTAGCGTATAATGTGTACGGCCAGCATTCTCCACTAAATAATAGATTGATAATTGTGGAACATGTTTAGGATCAAATGACCCAAAAACATGAGTAAAAGCAATTGGTGGAAGTCGTGTTGGTAAAGCTATGTCACGCTTAAGAAACGCTTCACATTCTTGAATCGCCTCATTAACCTCTGTATATTCTCCACCCTCTAAATAGATCTTTCCTAAATCAGTAGTAATTGCCTCTACATGATGGATTTGAATACATAGAATTAATAAAAGACTTACGCTAATTTTCTTCAATAAATTTTATTGCCTCCTGATTTCGTTTTCTTTTTAATATCTCCTAAATCAGAAGGAATATGAATTTTAGTCTTTTCATGTCTTTTGCTAGGTTTTTGATTAACCATTTTTATCCACTCTAATTAGAAGTCTCTGATTTCCGCTACGGGCTACTCGCTTTCCCGCAGGAGTCGAGTAGCCCTACGCTACAATCAGTAAAAATGGAAATCCATTGGCATTACAGCAACGAAAAATCCTTCTATCGCTCAATAATAAACCCGTTTTTTTCCTAATCATCATGCCTGGTCTTTTGCAAAACTACTAAAATATCTTGAATTTCAATTAAATTATCCATGATGTAATCCGCTTCAACACTTTGCCATCCATCATTTCTTTTCCAAATAGCCACCATCCCTACTTTTTTAGCAGCTTCCACATCATTGAAAGGATGATCCCCTATGTACATACTTTCGTTAGCTGATACCTCTAATTTGGATAGTGCTCGATGAAATATTTCAGCATTTGGCTTTTTGATGCCTTCCCATTCAGAAATAAGAATCACGTCAAAATCATCTTCAATGCCTAAAGCTCGTATATTATCTAGTTGAAATTGTCCATATCCATTCGTTATCATACCCTGTTTTAAGCCTTGCTTTTTCAAATTGTGTAACATGCTATGCAAGTTTTTAAATGGAACACAATGATGTTTAAATTGTTGTAAATAATCCTCTAACAACGCTTCCTGAGAAAGCTCAATAGTAAATTCTTCGATTAATTGCTGGTAGACTTTATCTTTCCAAACATACCCATGATCGTCCAGCTCAATAAAGCGTTGAACAAAGTTCTCTTTTAAAATATGTGACAGATGTGGCATTAATCGCTCATACTGCTGGTTAATGAATACACGAACAGATTGATCACGATCTAATAATGTTCCATCTAAATCAAATATTACCGCTTTAATCAAAGTTATTTATCTCCTTTCCCTACACTTCTTTACGTTTTTTCACTGCTATTGCAGTAATTATGACCGTTATTATCTTTACCACAAAAATTAATAGGTAAATACTAAAGGATATGATTGCTGGTAATAGCACTAACCACCAAGACCATGCAATAACACCTGTAAGCTTTAACACTACCAAGACAATTGTTAATACTTCAGCGACTCCCATGTTCACACCACCTGTCAATTATAAAGTCTCTACAATGCATGCCTGACATTCATCATGCCCCAGACTTTATGGTGAAGTCTGTACTTAAATTAGAATGCTTAAACTTTTTTGTTATACAACTATTAAAGCACCAATCATGCAATATGTCTTTTCATCAACTCATCTTTTTTTCTTTTTAACTTTTTTTCTAAAATAATGAACTTTTTCAAATGGTAAATCGTCTAATTATTGGTAACAACTAATTTTGAAACCAAAAGGAGAAATAAATATGAGAAAACCGATTAAAAAAACTTGGATGCTTGCATCTGCATTAACAATAGGAATGGCTGTTTTGACACCACTTCAAGCAGGAGCTGAAGAAGTAAAAACAACAGATAGTAGTATTACTGTTAAACTTGAACAAAAAATTACAGGAACTATTCAATACCTCAATGGCGATGG
The DNA here is from genome assembly GCF_030209535.1 of Lysinibacillus sp. fls2-241-R2A-57. NCBI lineage: Bacteria > Bacillati > Bacillota > Bacilli > Caryophanales > Bacillaceae > Lysinibacillus > Lysinibacillus sp. fls2-241-R2A-57. The sequence goes on along the minus strand of NZ_JARVRU010000038.1, from coordinate 15,737 downwards.
AATGAACCTAAAAGGAATCGATGGAAAAAATTACTATGTTAATTTCTATAAATTTTCTCCAGAACAAATCGAAAAAATGAACTTAGTAGAAGGACAGGAAATTTCTGTAGAAGGTAGCGTTGTAGAAAGTTATTCAGATTTCTACACATTCGAAGTTTATAAAAGAGATTTGCCTAAAGAGGTAACAAAAGAAGATTTAACAAAATTAGAAAAAATGTTTAATGAAATCAAGAAGCTAGAAAAAGAAGTGTCAGCTGAGTTAGATAAAAACGCAACAGATGAAGTGATCGATAAAAAATATGAGGAAATGAATAAAGTTTACGAAGAAATGCATAAAATTACGAAGCCATATTATTTAGCTATTTGGCAACCTCAAACTTATGAAGAATATATGCAAGACTTCGGATTTAAAGAGAAAAATATCGTTATTAAAGAAAACGATAATACACAGCTTAAAGCTATTTATACAGAATGGGTGAAGCTTGAAAAAAGTGGAGATGAAGAAAAAGCTAGCGATAAATTGGAAGAATTCTATAAAACCCTTCAACCATATTTAGATGAACTATATCCACCACTAACTTTTGAAGAGTTAATAAAAGAATTGGAATTAGATATCCCTGCTGAAACTTTAGCCAAACTAAAGCCTATTTATGAAAATGCTCTAAAAGCAGATAAAGAGGAAGATGTGGAGTTGTCTGATAAGCTATGGCAGGAATTCCATAAAATTATTAGCGAGTTCATCAAGCCAGTAACGTTTGAAGAATACATTTCTGACTACGAGTTTAAAATCAGTGAAGAGGATAAAAAGCAATTAAAACCGCTTTATGAAGAAGCCGTAGCTCTTGATAAAAAAGAGGAAACTGAAAAAGCTCAAGAAAAATGGGACGAATTTTTCAAAATTTTAGACCCATATTTTATAGCAAATAAAGAAACTCTAATCTCTGCTTCTAAATTAACAATAAACGGCCAAGAATATCTTCCTCAATAAGTAAAAAATTCAGGGGTGTCTCAAAAGTCATTAAATGATTTTTGGGATTATCCCCTTTTTTTTCTTAAAATTGATTTTGATTTCACTTTGAGGTGAAACAGAAAACGGAGCAATTTTATTATGAGCAATAATTTCTGGTGGTGAGATTTTATCAACACATTCAGTACCTACAAATTTTTTCCAACAATATGAACCTTGTACTGTTGGTATCGCTTTACCTTCTGACAATACCTTAGGCTTTGGTGGCCCCGCATTAAGTAGCATAATAATCCATATAAATGCGATAATAAATAAAATACTTATTATTTTCATCCTAGACTTCCCAAATTGAATCCCCCCTAACCAAGCATTCATAATATTGCTAATACAATTTCGCTGTCATGGAAAAGCATTTTACATTACACTATATTTTGGATCATCAACATTACGTGTAGTTGATTTCCTTTCCAAAGGCATACGCTTTACAAATGTCATCTCCCCTACTTTTGACGATGAGCATATTTAAAATTCAAATTCATGTTATTAATATTATATGTCACTGCTTTGGATATTTATTAATCCCAACAAAAAAGCGATTTAAGTGAATAAATAGCAATCCTATATGACACATTACATATAGGAGGTGGAAGAATAATGTCTAGAATAATTGGTGTGGAACAATCATTAACAAACGTTGAAGATGCTTTAAAAGCACAAGGTTATGAAGTTATTCAGCTTCGTACTGAAGAAGATGCAAAAAAATGTGATGCCTGTGTAATTACCGGGCAGGACAGAGATATTATGGGTATTAGCGATCCTGTTCTGGCAGGGCCTGTTATTGATGCGAATGGTCTTTCTGCTGACGAAGTACTCCAACGTGTCGACAAATATTTCCACTAACAAACAACTAGGTGCTGTTGCTGTAGCTTTTTTGACTATAGAGCAGCACCTTTTAATTTTTTCCGCGAATATGAGAAACCTCCATTTTCAAACTTTCTACAAATTCCTTAATTTGTTCCATTTTCACTATTATACATAGTGCAGGTCCACATTCCGTTGCACTAAAATGATTTTTCTCGCCAGCATCTAATACAAAAATTAATCTATAACGAGGCTCATTTTCTTGTCTTTCCTGCTCAGGAATTTGAAAAAGCCCATATCCAGGAACATGATAGGTACCATATTCAGGAATATTATAAATACACAATCCTGGGTCATGAAAATCTAGCATACTTAGATGGATATTATCAATATGCTGTAAATCATCTAACATCTTTAGGAAGTCTCTTTTTAAACAAAGGATTTCCGTATTCACCTCAGGAAAAGCAGGACCATAGCGAAAATCAACGTGAAATTTTACACTCTGATCATTAACTAATTTGATATTTAGTTCAACTTCACAATCAGGTTTACTAGAACAATCTTTTAATATAGCCATAAATAAATCTCCTTTCCACTATAAAATAATTGAGTATATCAGAGCTTTAGTTTGTTCTATATTGTTGGATCGTAATATACACCCCAACTACAAATATGAAGCTCGAATAATACTATCCTTTACAGCATGTCCGTTTCAGTTCCTGTTTTCATAGTATTTGAACTCTAATTTTAACTTGTCACTTTAATTTATTCTTCAAAAAAATCCGTTAAAAAGAATGGTTCAATTCCAACTTCTCTAAATAAGTACTTTATTGGATGGCGGTCCTGAACCACATTACTGTTAGGAATTAAAATTTTTTCTCTTAGTTCTTTAAATATTTCTAAATTGATTTCAGGAAACCATTCTTCATAGCTTAATCCTCTATCTTCTTCAATTAAAATTAAAAAACTTACTATATATTCAAACATATAGGGAAATTCCTTTTCAATATTTTGAAAGTGGTCTATAAATGAACGTAAATAATCCTCAAAATTATAATAATTAGTTATTTTATCTTTATATTTTAACCGTTCTTTTTCTGGTTTAAATACGAAAGTAGACTTACTATACCAATTCCCCAACATTGAAATAAAAATTAATAATGAGTATTTTCTAGTCTCTTTATCTTCATCATTAAAATACATATAGTATTCATCAAAACTATAACTTTTAGCTGTGTCAAAATATCCAATTTCAATTCCATCAATAGTTTCTTTAACTTTTTGAACTATTTTTTTCTCTGTCATATTTTAGTCTCTTTCTTTTTTTAATTTTCATAATAGATACCGAAATGGAATGGAACATTATAAATATTGACTAGGGATTCCCAAAAAACGCTTCTAGTATTTCTCGGCCAAAAAATGAAATAGACAAAAGAATCAATACTAGCAAAATGGCTAAACTACCGAATATTAACGAGAATACTATTCCAACTATTTTATTATTCAATAAAACCCCTCCTGTACCAGCATTTATGTTCCTCAAAAAGAAATCTTTAATCTTCACTGTTAATTTAATAATACCTCAAATTCGATTCATTTGGATAAATATTTCCATTTATCTTAAAAACCAGTTTGTTATTTACAAGTGATCAATTTGACGATTTATATTAAGGTTTCTTTTTGGTCTCCTTCTCCATTGCGTAGATTGGTGCCTTATAACTCACTCCCTATTTTCCTGAATTTCGCTTTATCAATCATCACAAATGTTTTTTTGAGCTCGATACTTTTGAATAACTTTGACGTTGTACTTCTTCATACACAATCTTATAGTCGTTTTCAAAAATTAATCCTGTCTTTATCAAAGCAAAAAGTCACACCTTGTTAAAAAGATGTGACTTCATACATTAGATTAATCAAATTCTAAAATATTTTGTTCTACTACTACTTTGTAAACATTTTCAACACTAATTAAAATCGATTTATAATTTTCCGTTTCAGTAAATGAGTACCAAGACTTCTCATTGAAATCATTAGCAATTTCTTTTGTAAATGTTTCCTGTTCAATATTATTCTTGATTTTATATTCTTCTTCATGACCTTCGTTAAAGTAAAACTTCACTTTATATTCATACTCCATAAGTAAACACCTCCCATCTACCTTTATCATGGATTACAATTACAAAAAATATGAAGAAAAATAAAAAGCCACACCTAGTTTTGGTATGACATTTTATATAGGTTTTCTCTTTTTGGTCTTCCGCTTCATTTTCTAACTCAATTCTGAGTGTAAATGTCAAAATAACAATGAACATTTTTGCTAGCCTAATCATGTACCTCCTAATCAGCAGGCATATTAATTCTCCTTGGAATTCTAAATCCTAAAGCTATAGCAGCACCTATACAACTAGATAGACATCCTATTATCAAATATATTGAAAGCGGAGATTCACCAATTAGAACTGAAGCAATGCCTCCAATTACCGGAAATAATGCCACCATGTACCCACTTTTTGCGCCGCCAATTCGTTCAACAAGCTTTAAATAAAATAGCCATGCTAGGAAAGATGCTATCAATGTTAAGTACAATAAAGCAGAAATATAAGTTATTGATGTAGGAATCATAATCTTTTGTCCTTGCAGCAATACAATTATTAACATTAAAATACTTCCTACAGTAAAGCCAATTGCATTTGCATAGATTGGATCAATCTTTACTTTGGCATTCCTTGCTGAACTTGCATCTCCAATAGCTGTAAGTATCGTACCTAAAAGAGCAATCATAATGCCTTTTAAATCCTCTAAACCAGAAAAACTACTTAAAGTCGGATAAATTAAAACACATACACCAAATACCCCTAGAACTCCACCAAATATAACACGTGGATGTAGTTCCTCTTTCAAAAAAATTCGAAGAGCTAGTGGAGTCAATATCACTTTCAATGAAAAGATTAATGTTACAATTGCAGCTGAGCTTAAAATTGTTGCGTAATATAAGCATAAATAGCTTAAAGCAAAGTTACAAACACCAAACACAACGATAAATGGTATATCTTTACTTTTCGGTTTCCCTTTTGGTTTAAGAAATAAAACTAGTACAGTAAATAAAATTGCAGTCATAACTAGCCTATAGGTCAACGATAATTCTAAGCTTACTGGTGTTCCTTGAATTTTCACTGCAATAAAATTAAGACCCCATACTATTAAACAAAATGCATACATTAGATTTGTCATTAACTATTATCTTCCTTCTGTCAATCGTTATTCTTTAATTACTTCACTTGCAGAATAATAGGAGCTGCGTAGATAGTCAGTATTTCTTTTATAGTAATCTTAAGTAATAATACATTATATTTTTCATTTGGGCAAAATTCCCTGTTGCAATACCATTCGAGTGTCTTCGTCATCACTGCGCACACAATTTTTTAAAATTGCATCTTCTACCATTTTTATTTATCAAGGATTTGCTCAAACTAAACGTACCAATGTAGAAACTGAGAACTAAACCCCAAAGTTCCCAATTATCAATTTAGATAGAAAAAAATGCACCTCTAATTCCAGTGCATTTCATACAGAGTGATCTTTTTACCTTTTATTTATCTAATCCGCCCTGTAGAATTAACTTAAGTAGCGAACAGCTTACCCTCTAAAGCATTTATATCCTTACACCTGAGTTATGAACAGCTTGTTTTGCATCTTTTTTCACAATCCGGAGAAAAGCATCATATATTCGTTCAAAATGTAGATCCTCTACTTGGCTTAAGATTCTTTCCACTGTTTGAACAGGAAGAGGAATAAAATTAGGGAAACTATACATAAATGTTACCCAATTTTGGTCAGCTACTACACGAATGATATCTCCTACTAGTAATATACCTTTTTGTTGATAACCATTTTTCCATTCTAGTATAGTGGCTCCTTTAAAATGACCACCCATACGATAAAGAGTTAACCCATTCTGTAAAGTAAGAGATTCACCAGACCAAAAAATAATCTTGTCACTAGTTCGTGTAACCCATTCTTTATCATCCTCATGAATATAAATTGGTGCGTTAAAAGTTTCTGCCCACTCAACTTGACTTGAATAATAATGAGGATGAGATAATGCGATGGCATCAATTCCCCCTAACTCCTCTATTTTATCAATCGTTTCTTGATCAATATATGAAATACAATCCCATAACAAATTAAAACCCTGTTCTTGAATTAAATAAGCTGTTTGTCCAATTCCAAATGTTGGACTAGTTGTAATGCTAAACAACCCATTTTCTTCAAGAATAACGGTATTTTTATAAATCTCAGAAGAAATCATTTTGTCCAAAGTTGTCCAAGTTTGACCATTTACACTAACATATTGTCTTTCTTCTGAACAAATAGTACATTGCTTTGGCTCTTCCATTGAAATTTCATACTGCGCCCCACATGTTTCACAAATATAGTAATTCAAAATTACTCCCCCTTTAAAATCCATGACTTCAATTCATTACACACCTTATTTTACCAACGCGATCCGAAAAAATGTTTACAACTTTAGGATGAATTTCATTATTATGTATTTAGATTTTCATTTGTACTTTCCGTTTGGTATATTACATATTCCGAATAGATATCACGTTTTTTCAAGTCAATAGTGTGGGCTGGGCGGCTCCTTGGCTTCACAGCGTCACAGATGAGACCAAGAAGCAAGCAAATAAAGGAATGGCATCAGGTCCTGTGATAACGTCTTTGTAACGAACATCTTTGGCCCAAGCGGCTCATTGGACACCCCGACAAAGCGCCTAGTCGGAACGGAAATCAACCACATGTTATGGTAATGATCCAATTTCAAACCAATCCAAGGGCAATTAGGTCACTATAATATAAAGATCACATAAGTACTTATAATCATTAATAATGAAGCAAGTTTGACAATTTATTTTTGGTCTCCTACTTCATTTTTCAATTAATTTTGAGCACACAATTCTTTAAAATTACACCCTTTACAGTGCCATTTTTCATGGGTTTGCTCAAACTCCTCAACGTCTACTGGTTCATTGGCGAAAATATCTGCTTGGTATTTTTTCATTTCCAGCACACTCCGCTGAAACGTATGTAAAATATTATCCATATCAAATGTTGTAAAGGCGTATTTTTTTCGTTTACCAGTCAGTAAATATTCATTATAGACATCAATCTGGTCAAGAGTTACACGATATTTCTGTTGAACATAATAAGCATAGAGCGCTAATTGTTGGCGATCATCATCGGACTCCCCGCCTGTTTTCCAGTCGATAATAATCCACTTGTCTGTCATCTCATCATAATAATGAAAATCCATCACGACGAAAACCTGGACACCCTCAATTTTCATGGAGCGAAATTGTTCAGGCTCGCCGATTCGTAAGGAGCCTTTTTGTGCAGTAATTTGCTGGAACGTTTCACTGTTCAGAAAGTTGTCAAACACAGCCGTCATTCGCTCCTTATAGTCCTGTACAAGTTCAGGATTTAGCTTCCCTTCGTAATAAATTTCCTGCATCATATAAAATTTATTAGGTTTATGCCTCCATAAATCTACATGTCGTGTAGAATCAATAAAAGCTGCATTAAGCTGGCCACGTGCACGATTTACTAGCTCTTCCAATGTCGGCGTTTTGCGGGTTTGTAAATAATCGTTGATCGATTGCTCTATTAAATGGTGGACGATTTGCCCAAACAAAATCGGCATAGATTGAAGCTTTTTTAAGCGATAGACATGTTGATGATATGGCTCCACATTGTAACTAAGCCAGCCGTTATGAGAAAAATAATATTCATAGCCATATTTTCGCGCACAGCTTGTTAACGTTTTATGACGTGACAGTGACCACGAAAAAGATGGATACGGTGTGATTTCAAACATGGATATCGCCTCCCTATATTTGTTTGATAAAGTCGTATACAAGCTGTAGTATCAACACAATCGTAACAATTCGTAGCAATAGCTTTACTTGATTTGCCTTAACCTTCCTTGCTAGAATAATCCCTATTTGCGCACCAATTACTGAACCAATCATTAAAACGATTGTCATTGACCATTCAATTTTACCTGTTGCAATATACGTAATCGCGGCACCTGAGCACATCGCAAAAACACCAACACGTGACAGACCTACAGCTTTCATATAGGAGACTTTTTCATGTGCATATGTATAAAGTGCCAACGTACTGCTACCAGGACCGAACAACCCATCATAAAACCCTACAGCAAGAAGTATTGGACCGTTTTTGCGATTCATTGTAAAGCTTTCCTTTTCTCCAAAATCAGCCCCACCGATAAAGGACATAATAAAAGCAAAGCCTAATAACACAATAGCGATGAGTGTCAATGTTTGACTGCTCATGAACGATGCAAACAGACCACCAAGTGTACCACCTATTAGGGAAACAAGTAATACTGAACGCATTTCTGACCATAACAATTCTTTTCTTTTAAAAATCGTATAGAAACTTGAAAAGGCACTTACCATATTAGAAACCTTATTTGCACCAATCGCTGAATGGACTGGTACCCCCATTAACATCATCGTCGGTAATGTAATTAATCCGCCACCACCCACTAACGTTCCAATAACGTTACCCATGATTCCTATAAGTAAAAACAATAAGTATTCCATACAACCCTTCTTTCTATAACACACATGATGCAATTCATATGATACAGTATAACAGAATAGTATTTTAAAGATGAAAAATGAGGTGAATGAATGCTAGAACAACAAAAAACAACTACACCGCGTTTTTGTAAGCAGCTGACGTTGATTGTCGCAACCATTTATTTAGCTGCCATTACGGCAACGCTTATTCAATACAATAAGCTCCCAAAATCTATACCAGTTTTACAAAGCTTTTCGAGTGAACATGCGCAATTCGGACCGAAAATCGCTATTTTTTACTTACCGTTTATTGCCTTAATGCTATTTTTACTTTTACACTACTTAGAAATTAAAGCCGCTTATCCTATTCTACGTAAAAATAAGCCCACTCTATCACATGTACAGCGACAAAATGGGATCATTACCTTTTGTCTGATCAAAAATAGTATTCTACTGTACTTTACATATTCACTTTTCAATGACTTAACAGTTGCTTTAGGTAATGATCGTATTTTACAGCAGTGGCATGCTTATTTATTTTTGGCATTGATATTTTTAATTTTTATCTCTGGCATCATTCGAGGAATTTTGTTGAGCAAAAAGGAATAATTAATCAGTAACTAAAGGTACACCCCTCCCTAACGCGCTGCCATGATATATCATTAAAAACACCTTTACATTTGCGATTGTCTATGCAAAAAAGTAAAGGTGTTTTTTCTTGGATTTGATGATAAATCTGTTAATAAAGCATAATAATAACAACAATTGTTGCACTAATAATACTTATTTTGATTGTTTCTACTTTATATATGGAATATGTCTGTACATCTCGTTTTATATAATGCCAAATAATTACACCATATAAAAGCGCCAACATAATCATTAATGGTTTATATAATGGACCGACCCAAGTTGCCCAAGCAAAAACGCCAGATAACATTGTAAGTACAAATACAAACAGCCACCAATTATGCTTAAATGGATTAGATTCTTCTAGATTATGACGTTTATAATAGTTCATAGAGAAATTATTTACCACTACTACGATAAGTGGAAGGAAAAATATCCAAGCTATTGTATCTGCAGAATATAGCGTTTCAAATACATCATCATACATTTCAGTATTCCCAACAAAAAACTGGCCAGAATCAACGTTTAACATGCCCTTATCTGAAATTTGATAGTGCTCCTCTTGACCATCTCTAACAACAACTACATCAGTTATATGGTTACCTAACTTTCCATCTGCCTCTTCGACATACTGTGTTAAGTCTTCAAAAAAGCTATAAACGATTCTATCATCAACCTTCTTAACAGATATATACAAACTAGAACTTCGTGCAAAGAATTTACCTTCTTTTCCTCCAAAATGTTTATAAATCGCTTGGATGGGGTGACTAGCTGTCTGAGGTGGTGAGGAACTTTGTGGTATCATAATAAAAAATAAAGAAATCATGGCAATCGTTAAAAGTAAAACGCCTTCCTTCCAAATCGTTAAGCCTTTTTTTTCTTTGTGCTGAATTCGTTCATAAATACGAGATTTTATATCTAGGTCCTCCGGTAATTTATTGAGTTTCTTCAGTCGATTGTTTAAATCCAAATTCATCACCTCCAAGTACTTTTTCCAATGCCTTCATAGCATTTCGCTGAGTATTCGCTATTTTCACTGTAGACCATCCTAAAATTTCACTAGTCTCGGCTAAACTTAACTCCTCAATTTTTCTATATATAAGAACCTCTCGATATTCAGGCTTTAATAATTGAATTGCTTCATATAAGAGTCGTCGATCCTCAGACTGCATAATCCAATCATGTGGGACATATTGCGTCTCCCGTTTTTCATGTTCTTTTTGAAATGGCAACCATTTAATAAGTGCTTTTTTTCTATAGGTGTCATAGACTAGGTTTCTTGCAATTTTCCTTATGTAAGTGCCTATAGCAGCCTCGTTTCTAAAATGTCCTTTATAAACCCGAATAAATGTTTCCTGCGTTAAATCCTCCGCTAAACTTGGATCCGAGACCATATAATAAATAAATTGATAAATGCGCTGAAAATATTGTTCATAAAGCTCATCAAACTCCATCTTCTCACCTCTCTTACTTTATTAGACGAATGAGTAAACAAGATTTGTATGATTAATGTAAATTTTCTATGCTAAAAAATAAGCTACTTGACACCAATTAGCATCAAGTAGCCTACATTTATTATAGATCCATTTTCATCTGTTCAAAGGTATGTATTAACACATATTTTTGTACGCCGCGTGCAAAGGCAATGCTTTCTTTCTGATTCTGCTCAAACGCGGCTTCATTCTTCACCTTGTATGCATAAACCGCTTCAATCGCTGGCTGCATCCATTGCTGTGTAAGCTGATCGCTTCGCATATCTGCTGTTCGTCCTTCAAGCGCAGCGATATAACATTTTGCATAGCTTGTTAAAGGCTCTTTATTTATTTTATCAGCTGCATCTTTTGCTTCCTCTAAATTCTCTTCCATGATCGCCTTTAAAAATTTACAGTTATACTTCATGGCTGGCTGCTTATATTTTTCAATGGCTGTTTCTAATGAGTGCAGCTGATCTTCCCTTGTACCATAAGCAGCAGCGAAAAGATAGGCAAAAAAAGGATCATTTTTACGATCTTTTACTAGCTTATCTACCAACTTCATATCATTTGTTCGAAATAAAATATGTATATGTCTATAAATCATTGCGATCAGAATAAAGGCAATAATGCCGAGCGAAATGAATAGACGAACCCCAGCTAGTGATAGCGCCATTGCAACCAAAATAACGACCAAATAAAATAGGGTTAGTTTTGTAATTTTCATAATTCCTCCTACTGTAGTTTCCTTCGCATCTTTCGAGAAAAAATAAAGCCTGCTCCTAGGAAGAATACAAGTGCCATAAACTTCATGATAGGAATAATAAATAGCTTGCTAATAAGGAACACAACAAAAATATAATAGACGACCATTACCAGCAAAAATAATGTCAGCTTATTCACTGTGCTTCCTACTTTCATTCAGTGCTGTTTCAATGGCCGCCAGCGCTTTCGGTCCCATACCATGTAAATTTTTTAATGTTGAAAGATCAACCTTTTCCAATTGCTCTAATTGTGTATACCCCGCCGCATTTAATGCACGTATAGCAGGCTTCGCTACACCCTTTGGCCATTCCGTCATTTATGCTCGTCCCTTCTTTTTTCGTCTATTTAGGATCTCTGTTCCTATAATACCTATTAATAGTATAATTAGTGAGGCGACATGATAATCAACGAAAAAAGTTGTAAATGCTATATTATAATAACTGCATATTGCGGTAAGAATACGCCCTCCCAGCAAAATAAAACCAACAAATAAGCATCCTTTTACAATGTGCTCCATCAATTTCATTCAAACACCTCTAAGCTATTATGCAATCGAAAACAATTTAATGCAAATTAGTCAGTCTTTAGAGCATATTAAACATTGCCATAACAGAGGCAAATAGATTAGCAATGCCATGTACGCTCCAGCTTGTTAAAATAGAGCCATTGGATTTTCGTTCATTGATCCAGCCCATTAAATAACCTGCAAATCCAGTTGCCATAACAACTAACACAACACCTCCAAAAGGAATAAAAGAAAACAGCATCCACCCATGTATAGTGCCAAATAGTAAACTTTGCATGATATTCCCGATTTGAAAACCAAACCTATGCATGAATCTCTTCATTAAAAAACCTCGGAAAAACAGCTCCTCAGATAACCCTGTTTGGACAATTGCATAGAACAGTGCTGGTACGAGCGCTGAAAAGCCAAGTCCTATAAAACGATTTGACGCTAAGATTGAACTATCTAGGTAGAAATAGGTAATTGTAGCAAGTGGAACGACTAATAAAACAATAATGACTAAAAACCATACAAAATAATTACCCTTACTTTCAATGACAGGCTTCTTGATGCCGAGCCATGCTAAAAATGATTGTTCCTTTTTCCCTGAGAAAAACCACCAAATAAACGGTATAACTGAAAATAAAATGACCTGAATAATTGCACTTATTGCACTTTCCATAACCATGATTTTGCCTCCTGTTTATGAAGTTTTCCATGAAGAATGTCTAGAGCTAGTAGTAGATGCTTTTGTGCCAGTTGATGTTACAGTTGCTACGGTGACTCCGGCTTTTCGACGGGTGACGTTCCGGTTGCGCCGCTAACTTACGCTTTTTCGCTGGTAAACTTTCCGGTTCCGCCGCTAACTCACGCTTTCCGCCGGTAAACTTTCCAATTCCGCCGCTAATTCACGCTTTTCCGCCGGTAATCTCTCCGATTCCGCCGCTAATTCACGCTTTTCCGCCGGTAAACATTCCAATTCCGCCGCTAATTCACGCTTTTCCGCCGGTAAACATTCCGATTCCGCCGCTAACTCATGTTTTCCCGCCGATTTATGTTCGAAAATCGCGGGTAGTCAATATTTCTTTCATTCTTCATGTTAAGCATATTAAATAGCAGATATAAAATCAAGATTAATTTAATGATAATCATTAAATATTTATTTTTTATAATTAAATAATAAATGTTAATCAGTAATCTCCTCCAAAAAAAATACGACTAGCAATATACTAGTCGCTGCTTTCATTCTTAATGCTGATTTCGTTCAATTAAAAATAATCGATCACAATGCTTTTCGAAAAGAATAGCACCATTTTTCATATCCTAATCGATCTTCATAAAAGCGATGTGCATTTTTTCTTAGTACTCCAGATTCTAAAGCTATATAGTGTGCACCCTTTTCTTTGCCCCATTGATGAATATAGTGCAATAATTTCTCACCATAGCCTCTTGAACGATAGGCCTCATGCGTTACTAAATCATAGACAAAAATATGACGTTCACTGTAGAAGTTGACTCTCCAACTTAATCCGGCTACTGCAACCATTTGTTTGTTTTCAAATAAGGCAAACAACATATAGCCATCTTGCATCATTTCCTTTAATAATAGTAGGTACTTTTCTATTGTTAATTCCGTACGAAGTTGCACCAAAACAGCATACGCTTCAATCCATTCTTGCTGAGTTGTTAATTGTTTGATTGTTGCTGTCATTTTTTCCAAGACTCCTCTCCGTTACCAATATTTAATAAAACGAAATACTCCATCATCTATCTTCATTCCAAGCTTCTCATATAGTTTTTGAGCACGAACGTTATCTGTCGCTGTTTCTAAGGCTATATACCTTGCATCCTTCTGTAAACAGTATGAATAACACTGTTCAATTAAGCCCTGTGCGACACCTCGTTTTCTGGCATGCTCTGCCACAAATAAATCGTTTAAAATAAAAGCTTTTTTCATCGCCACAGATGAAAAAACAGGATATAGCTGAACAAAGCCAACTGGCTGTGCATCCAAATATGCTAGAAAAATAACCGACTCTCCCTTATTTAAACGTTCCGTTAGAAACTGCTCAGCTTGCTCTAAGCTTGCTTGTTGTCCATAAAATTCTCGATATGCATTAAATAATGGCACCACTTCTCCAACTGTTGCTAAAGTGACTGTACAAATCTCCATTAACTTTCTCCCCTTTTCTTTTCATATGTAATTCTAGTATTATGATAAAAAACAAACTGACATTTAAAAAGAAACAGTTCAAGACATTTCAACATGTCAAGGAGGGTTTACATGGATGATTTTATTTTTTTATTCACAGAAGGAGAGGCAAAATATAAACAAATTTATCAGCAAATCAAATGGTTAATTGAAAAAGGGCGATTGAAAACGAATGATTCTCTTCCCTCTATTCGAAAGCTAGCCGATACTTTACATGTCAGTCGGAATACAACTTTAACTGCCTATGAGCAGCTTGTAGCGGAAGGATACATACGTGGCGAGGGACGAAAAGGTTATTTCGTTAATGAATTTGAGCAAGTTTTTCTACTGGAGGAGGAACGACCAAGCCTTCCACAAAAAACGACTACTAAATCTGGAGATATCATCATTGACTTTCGTGCAGGTGCTGTCGATCAACAACATTTTCCTTTAAAAACATGGCGTCAAATGGCTAATCAAGTATTAGCTTTAAAAAATTGCTATGCATATGGAGATCCTTTCGGTGAGCCACTTTTAAAGGAACAGCTTGTGCATTATTTGCTCCAAGCTCGTGGAGTTCATGTAAATCCAGAGGACATTATAATCGGTAGTAGCACACAGCAAATGTTAATTTATCTAGGCTTTCTATTAAAGCGGGATTTCCCAAGTGTTATTTTAGAAGATCCTGGCTACGACGGTGCAAGGGAAGCATTCAAAATGCATGGCTTTCAAATAGAGACATTACCTGTGTTGGAAAATGGTGCGCAGCTTGAGCATTTAGCCCACTTACCTTCGCGCTTACTATATGTCACACCTTCTCATCATTTCCCATATGGAGTTTCCATGAGTATTCAGCAGCGGCAAGCTTTAATTCAGTGGGCAAAAAAAGTTGATGGTTATATACTCGAGGATGATTATGATGGTGAATTTCGATATACACAGCAACCATTTCCTGCTCTCGCCTCTATTGATAAATCACGTGTTATTTATATGGGAACATTTTCAAAATCGTTTTTACCAGCCATTCGTTTAAGCTATATGGTGCTACCGAAAACACTTGTTCATTCATATAAAAAACGCTTTGCTCATTTTGAACATAACGCTTCGGCTATACATCAATTAACAATGGCGAAATTTATGGAACAAGGTGAATGGACACGGCATATTAAAAAAATGCGTATCACCTATAAACATAAAATAAACGGTCTTGTAGAGGAGCTTAACAAGCAATTCGGAGAAAAAATTACGATATTAGGAGAGCAATCTGGGTTATATATATTGGTGAAGGTGCATACACAACTTTCAGAAGAGCAGCTTATTCAAAATGCAGAACAACACGGAATCAAGGTCTACCCTACAAGCCCATATTTTATACAACAGCCAAGCTCTGTGCCAATTATACAATTAGGCTTTAGTAAGTTAACAATGGAGGAAATCATCCTCGGTGTCCAACTCTTGAAAAAGACTTGGATAACGCAATTTTAAGCCATAACTACATTGGTTATAAAGGGGCAATTTCAGCGGAGTGGTTTTTCCTTTTTTAGGAAATCGCTTGTTCTTATGAGCAGTTCTTTGGGGACAGGAGCAGTTCTTCGGCTTACCCGATCACTTTTCTCTTGGACCCGAGCGGTTCTTCCGCTGACCCGATCACTTTTCTCTTGAACCCGAGCAGTTCTTCGGCTTACCCGATCACTTTTCTCTTGGACCCGAGCGGTTCTTCGGCTGACCCGATCACTTT
>NZ_JARVRU010000189.1:0-1116 GCF_030209535.1 Lysinibacillus sp. fls2-241-R2A-57 | reverse complement strand
AATGTTTGTATTTTGATGGAGATGGCTTCGCCATACTTTATAAACGATTAGATAACGGTAAACTACAATGGCCAAAAGATGAAAAGGAAGTGCGTAATCTTTCACAACAGGAGCTTCGTTGGCTGTTGGAAGGATTATCACTTCAGCAGCCAAAGGCAATTACGAAATCAGAAAAAGGTGTCTTTTAAAACCACCTATTAAGATGGTATAATCATCCATAACTTATACTGAACGAAAAGTGGTGAATACAGTGGGTAACGTATCTTCTAACAAAAATGAACAATTCAATCAATTACTTGAGCAACAATTGGCTCATTCAAATCAGCAAAATAATGAACTGACAAAGAAGTTGGATCAATCATTGAAACAAATAGAAGTGTTAACAGAACAAGTTCGCCAATTAACAAAGGCTTTATACGGTTCAAAATCAGAAAAATCAAAGTATCAAGCACCAGACGGACAATGCTCTTTATTTGAAGACGATCCGTCTTTTAACGATTCTGAGCAGACAGAAGAACAAAGCACGCCAACTGTTACGTATACCGTTGAGCGTAAACTACATAAGAAAAAAAGGAATGATTCTTTTTGTGATGGGATTGAAATTGAAGAAATTCACCATCATCCCACCAATACACAATGCGACTGTTGCCTTGGCCAAATGACCGAAGCCGGTACAACAATTGCGCGTGAAGAAGCAAAATTCATTCCTGCAAAGATGATGCGCGTCCAGCATATTGAACATGCCTACGAGTGCAAGCACTGTAAAATGGATGCCACACAAAAAGCACAAATGAAACGTGGGAAAGCCCCGCAAGCTGCCATTCAGCGAAGCATTGCAGGACCTACCATTCTAGCAAAACTCATCTATGATAAGTTCATCCAATACTTGCCTCTTTACCGTCAGGTAAAGGAATGGGAACGATATGGCCTGCTCACGAATGATAAGAATTTATCAAACTGGGTAATCCGTGTAGCTGAAGATTGGCTTCTACCGGTTTATGAACAGATGAAGCAGATATTAATAGCAAAATCTGTTCTACATGTGGATGAAACCTACGCGAAAATAATCAAACGTTCAGACGGAAAATCCGGTGAATCGAACGCCTATAATTGGGT
>NZ_JARVRU010000201.1:0-1126 GCF_030209535.1 Lysinibacillus sp. fls2-241-R2A-57 | reverse complement strand
TCTCTTTTTGTATAATTTTCATTGGAAGAAATTAGATAATCAACACGCGTGTAAGAATGTTTAACTTTGAGTATTTCTAAAGAATTATTTTAGGAGGGGGAAATTTGTTATATTTAGCTTTGTTTATTGGTGTCGTTACAATTGTAATTTCGGTTAAGCTTACTCAAGCTTTTAAATTATCAAGCATTTGGGGGTTGCTTGGTCAAATTTGTGCTTCACTTGTAATAATAATGGTCGGTAAACTCGAGGTTAGTTATATTAGTTTAGGTGATCACTTCGAATTAGGATATTTGACGATTCCATTTACTTTAATATTTCTTGTAGGTTTTACTAATGTAATGAATATAGAAAAAGTGCAAAATCCTTCAATATTGCTGCTGCCATTCGTTTCTTTAGTTTTTTTCTCAATAGCAGCTTTCTTCATAGGTCATCCATTTGTTTTAATAACGGGGATTTGTTCCAGTTTAACGCTTATGTTTATTCTGCTATACGGCTATTTTACTGGTAAAGTATTTGTGGGGAGAACGCTTAATACGTCAATAGGTTTCATAATAGCTGTGCTTTCAATATCCCTCATTGAAACATCTATTGTAACAATTTATATTCCGTTATTTACTTTAGCACTACCATTCACTTTATATTATTTAATTCAAGATAAAATTACGAATGTACAATCAATTACAGTTAGCTTTTTAACAGCTATTTTATTTGGTGTATTAATGTTCATAGTTCCTTTTAATATAATATGGTATCTCGTAATAGGGTTAACGATTATTTTGGTTATCACGCAATCTTCACGTAAATATCGCTTTATTTAGAAACTCAAACTTTTTTATAAAAATCTAATACCTAGTTTGAAAGATTAACTCCATTTTGATCAACCTTTTTTCAAAATGAAGTTTTTGCATTTTCTGTTAAATAAAGGTTGAAGGGGATTTTTCCCTATATAATAAAGTCGTACCGTTTAAAACAAAGTTGCATCGTTTTGCCCCTTTTATGTTTTGACTAAAGGGGTTTTTGTGATCTTTCTTTATGTTAAAGACAGAAATATGTACTTCTTTTTTTGTGTTCTATCAAGCGTGTTGATTAGGAAAAAAATAGGTTTATTATTGAGTGGTAAAAGGAT
>NZ_JARVRU010000059.1:0-1161 GCF_030209535.1 Lysinibacillus sp. fls2-241-R2A-57 | reverse complement strand
AAACCCTTTCATCGATCAATAATAAACCTATTTTTTCCTAATCAACACGCCTGTTTTCCCATAATATAATTTCACCAATCTACCATTCCAGCCAATTCTCTAAATCACATAACGTATCACAATATCAAACGAATTAAGGCAAAATTAAAGGCATGAGTCCAATACACATGCCCAAACCGCTGCCTAATAAAATAACTATGTCTAACAATTAGGAGTCCCATCTTTTATCGTTTATTCAGCTAAGCCTAAGACATCGACAAACATCCTATCCATATGTCAACCAACCATATAAAATAGCCCTCTTAACAAAAATTAAGAGAGCTATAATTCATAATCTATCACTTATCTCTAACTTGCTTAAAAAATAGCTAGCTAACGAATCAAATTCATTCTTTACATATTGACAACCATTAATTTCAATACCTATCGATAAAAATTTCCTTTAAATAAATTCTGTTATCCCAATCTACAACGTATCCTTTAACTGGACTCAGTTGCGCTCCTGTCTTCTCTGTTAGCTCGGAACGCAAGCACATTTCTCTTTTAAGGTTTAATTTTTAAAACCTCACTTACCATCCACTGGCTTCAGTAGGTTTGCTGGAATAAAACCAAAATTCACATCTCCCACCATCAAATATCCATTTATCTCAATTCCTGGTGAATAAAAGACAGTTCCTTTCAACTCTTCCCCATGGTATTTTGTTATCATCGGACCACTGTATTGTTCTGTATCTTCTGTCAATATATACAAGCCTTTATTTCTTATTATCTTTTCAAAAATTCGAATATCAGTGCTATCAAGAATACCAGGAGTAATTACATCCTCTCCTTCAATATCTCCAGCACAAAGATAGTAATTTAATTTACCCTTCCCAATAGAAACTACAAATATTTGTGGTCTGCAAGCATCTTCTCGTTTTCCAACTGTTAAAAGTTCACCATATTCAAGGCTATACACTCCTTCAAATTTCAAGCCCTTATGATTAATCATGACATAGGCTGGATTGTTATAGAAAGATGCACGAATATCGATCGGTACTTCTTTAAAAACCACTAAATCGGTTGCTTGTACCCGATATTGCCCCATTTGATAGAATGTTTTTCCATCACACGTGTTGATTAACCAAAATTATACAGTAGTTGAATGATTTATGTTCCAAT
>NZ_JARVRU010000060.1:0-1222 GCF_030209535.1 Lysinibacillus sp. fls2-241-R2A-57 | reverse complement strand
GACAAATCTCAAAACTGCAGCTCATTAAAGATTTCTGTTGCTGCCGTTGCGCTCCGCTCCAATTTCGCTGCAGAAAAATGAGGTTTTGTCCCAGCCTCAAATAGAAAGCACTGCGTAGCAAAGACGCAGTGCTTATTTTTTCTTTAATTCCATTACAAGAATCTCTGGTGGATTAAAAATTCGAATAGGCACTGTACTATTACCTAGTCCTCGACTAACGGCCATAGTTGTTGTTCCTTCCGTATAAACACCAGACGTATATTTTGGGAATATTCCCTGTCCTCGTGCGAAAAGTCCGCCAATACCAGGAATTCGAACTTGCCCACCATGAGCATGTCCTGCAAATGCTAAATCAATGCCAAACTCCACATACGTATTAAACACTTCTGGTCGATGCGCTAGTAAAATCGTTAGTACATTTGGTGGAACATTTTTTGTTGCTATTTCTAGCATTTCTTTCGTTGTTCTACCCGATAACGGATCTTCTATGCCAACAATCGCCAAGCGCTCCCCGTCGCGCTCAATGACGGTCGATTCATTGGACAACACATGTACACCTAACGATGACAGCTCCTCATAAATTACATTAACTTTATTTGTCGCTACTTCATGGTTTCCTAGTACATAATAGACATCCGCTACTTTAACTAATCCTCTAACAGCCTGCAAGCTTCGCTCCAAATCATAACGATTACTATCCACTAAATCACCTGTAATAAAAATCAGGTCAGGATTTGTTGCCTTCACCTTCGCTATGAGTTTCTCTTGCTGTTCGCCAAAGAGAGCATCCTGTAAATCTGTTATTTGCGTAATGCGTAGCCCATCAAAACTGGCAGGCACTTTTTCTGACTCGAATTCATACTTGCTTACAACCAGCCAGTGATTGTTTACGTACAAAAAAATGACTATAAAAACAAGAAAAAAAGCTACATATAATAATTTTTTCAATCGCAATCGCTCACTTTGTGGCTACTTTTTCAGATAAAAATCTTACCCTCCTATTATAAGCATAAAACTTTCGAATTGTAAGTCTATGCTGTGAAAATCCATAGATTGCACAAAAAGAATAACATCATTCTCATTAAGTTACTCTTTTATTCATGATTTGATGTTTCTTCATATTAATGTAAGATATCAGGTGTGTTGATTAACCATTTTTATCCACCATGATGTTGATTTCTTTGATAGAAAGAGCTTGTTTTTCGATAAAAGCCCAAATAGT
>NZ_JARVRU010000219.1:0-1239 GCF_030209535.1 Lysinibacillus sp. fls2-241-R2A-57 | reverse complement strand
TCTCTCTTTTTGTATAATTTTCATTGGAAGAAATTAGATAATCAACACGCGTGTATTTATAGTTCTAATTGTTGTTACTAATTCTTATAATGTAAAGATTATTTGAAAAAGGAGAGGGAATTTTGTGGATTGATGGTGTTTTTTCTGGTGGCGGTTTGAAGGGGTTTGCACTGGTAGGGGCGTATCAAGTACTAGAGGCTGAAAATTTTCGTTTTAAACGGGTGGCTGGGACGAGTGCTGGAGCCATATTAGCTGCTTTTATTGCTGCAGGATATAGCGGAAAAGAAATCCAAACTATGTTAGAAGAGTTGGATGTACCTTCATTACTAGATCCAAGGAAGACAATCTTACCATTGCCGTTTATGAAGTGGGTTAATGTTTATCACCATTTAGGTTTATATAAAGGAAAAGCATTAGAAAAATGGTTTTTTCAGAAATTAGCTGCAAAAGGCGTTTATACATTCGGAGATTTACCTAGAGATTCGTTAAAATTAGTGGCCTCTGATTTAACAAATGGCAAAATGATGGTGTTACCGGATGATTTACACAATTATCATATTGATGCAAAAAATTTTTCTGTTGCAAGTGCTTTACGTATGAGCTGTGGTATACCGTTTTTCTTTGAACCTGTTACATTAAAAACAGGAAAAGGAGAATCGGTTATTGTAGATGGTGGAGTATTGAGTAATTTCCCGTTATGGGTATTTGATGATAGAGGTGGACGTAAAGTACGACCAATCATTGGGCTTAAATTGAGTAGACGTAGAGAAGAGCAGCGCCCGCACGAAATTAAAAATGGATTAAATTTATTTGAAGCTTTATTTTCTACTATGAAAGATGCTCATGATGAAAGGTATATTTCAAGACGACATGAAAGAGATATTATTTTCATTCCTGTCGATGATTACAGTGCCACACAATTTGATTTAGATCAAGAGACTAAAGAAACGCTTTTAGAAATAGGAAGGAACCGTACTATTCAATTTTTAAAAACATGGCCAAGATTTAAGTTATAAAACTTTTAAAAAAAACGCTAGAAAACTATTGACGTTCTATAGGAGTAGATGATATTATATAAAAGTTGCTGCTGAACAAACAGCTACAACAATATAAAAACAAAATAACTTGTTGACATCATATATGAAACATGTTATTATATAAGAGTTAACTCTTAACAAAGAGATAACAAAATGAACCTTGAAAACTGAACAAGCAAAACGTAATCAATAAAGTTTTTAG
>NZ_JARVRU010000184.1:0-1271 GCF_030209535.1 Lysinibacillus sp. fls2-241-R2A-57 | reverse complement strand
TAGATTTAAAGCAAAATCTCAATTTTCCCTGTCCATTTTCTTGACATAGTATCAGAATGCATGTTTTATCCAATGGAAATAAAATGTAAAAATAGAGTGCAAACCTTTTATCTAACTAAAATAAATTGTTATCAACAATGGATTGACTATGACAATTCTGGGTTTCGAACTTTAGTCGATGGTAGTAAAATGTTGGACAAACCAATTGTTACTAAAGCTATTCACAATGATTTTTATTTAATTAGAGATACCATCACAAAATCAAGATGGGCTGCCAGTGAAAATTTGAAGAAGTTTGTGGAGGAACATAAACTTAACATTGAATTTGAAATTGTGTGATGATTAAGGTGGAACTGATGTTAGAAAATTCAACACTCTAAAAGAAGAAGGGAAGGAAGATAGTCGGTTAACATCATAAAAAACGTGTGAGAGTGGGTTGTAAAAATAGAAATGGATATATCTAAAGTTCATATATGGATAGGAATCAATGAATCTGACGATGCAACATTCGAGCAATATTTTGAATTGGATTATAACACTAATGTAGAAATGGACGACCCTGAATATAAGGTGTGTCAATTTTGTGTTGATACCAATACAGAATGGTACGATGAGGACATGATAGGTGTTTATAAGATTGATCATCTAATAAGTGTTGACGATGCACTAGAAGAATTACCAGTTTCTAATGAGACGTTATTAGAAATCAAATCTATCTGCGTTGGAAAAGGGATTGAAAATGTAAATGCAATGTTCTTCTACACAGATGCAGATTTAAAAATAACCGACACTGATAAGTTATTTAATGGTTTAGTTTACTTAGGAGGATTTAAGACAAATATCTAAATATGACCAATAGTATACTGGTTACTTGCTGATGATAAGTCGGGGATAAGGGAATCATGGGTTGGGGAGATTTCGATAATGGTGAAGATAAAATACCTAAATATTGTATTACTAGAAGATTTACTTTTTGTAGATTTAGTAAAAAAAATAGAAAAAGTTTTTAACGTTTCACTACCCTATGAAAATAAAAAGGGAAGATATATAGCGGAAGGCCAAAAAAGCAGATATAAAATAGAACTTATTGATAGATTTGATGATCTTAGTGAACTTTTGTGTGATGAGCATCATGTACTAGCTCTTAGTATACCTTTTGAAGAAGAGTTTAATTACATTGTGATAGAAAATGAATTAATGAAGCTATTAAAAAATTATGGCGAATAGTAGAATCAAGTTGAACACTTTAGAAAAATAAAAACATCGTACGC
>NZ_JARVRU010000155.1:0-1306 GCF_030209535.1 Lysinibacillus sp. fls2-241-R2A-57 | reverse complement strand
TCATTGGAACATAAATCATTCGATACTGTATAATTTTGGTTAATCAACACGCGTGCTATAAATATGCAGATTTATGTCGAATTCCTGTAGCTCTTAGAAATGACGTCTATAAAACAAAAGGATTAAGTACTGTATAAAACAGGGCCTAATCCCTTAGGTTTGCATTCACTCAGATTCATAAAGCACAATTCAAAACCCGGACGCATTGTTTATCTGTAGCGAAAGCATAGCGACAGCTACAATTACGGCTAGGAGAAATTAATATAAGTTGAGTGGAGGCTGGGTGACTCTTTAGGGATCAGTGTCACAGATGAGACCCTGGAGCGACCAGTAGGGGAAACGAAGGCTAAAGTCATCACGTCCTGTGATAACGCCATCGTGACCAACATCGTGCTGTTGCTGCCGCTACGTTAACACTTCGCTTTCGTACATAAAATATTTGTTGGCCCAAGCGGCTCTTCGGACGCCCCCAGGCAGCTTTGCTCTGTGCGAAAACGTAGCGACAGCAACAACAAATGTTTTATCTGCGCGAAAGCAAAGCGGCAGCGACAAAGCACCAGTAGGAAAGGAAATAAACCACACGTAATGCGATGATACATTTTTATACATATTTACAAATAAACAGATGATATACTTATATGTATGATAAAGGGTCGGAATACGATAAATTTGATTATGCTGCAGTGATTTTAAATACAGAAACACAGAATACGTTCATGGTTTATGAAAATAGACATACGAGGCAAATGGAAGATGATATAGCATTTCAAGAGTTAACAAAATTCATAGAACAAGTAAAACCGAAAGTTTATAGTTACATAACTGAAACATTCGGAGAACCTCAAAGTATCGCATTTACGCCTTCAATCGATAACCCTTCTTCGCTCAATATTAAATTAAATAACAAAAAAGAAGAGATAAACGAAGAAATGTTTGAATCTTTTATTGATTATCTTCAGCATGAATTAAAAGTCGAACACGCAAATGTAACTATTATGTATGAAAATGAACATTGGAATAAAGAATTTTAATAATTAAAGCATGATGGGATAGAACTTGAGAACCTTTCTCTTAATGGAATTCCCAAAAATCACGAATGGTCTTGTAAAACACGGTGAATAATTCCTCGATTAATGAATTACATCAAGTTCTCTTCTTTATAAGATTATTTTCATGTTTTAGTTATCTACAAGCGCAAATTTTATAATCTCCTTAGCAAAAAAAAAAAACAGCCAGCACACAGCTGACTGTTTTCTTTGCCTAGCGACGTCCTACTCTCACAGGGGGAAGCCCCCAACTACCATCG
>NZ_JARVRU010000087.1:0-1389 GCF_030209535.1 Lysinibacillus sp. fls2-241-R2A-57 | reverse complement strand
TGATGTTAGTCTAAATAATGGACACAGAGAATTGGGAGTTTATAAAGTATAATAATCTTAACAATTTACTAGGAGTGTCTAAGATGACAAAACGAAAAAGTTATGACAAAGAATTTAAATTAGAGGCAGTACAATTAGTTGAAAGTGGCAAGAGAGTTGCTGAGGTTGCACGTGAGCTGGATCTTGCAGAACAGACATTACACAATTGGGTAAAGAAATTTAGTAAAGATGGCGAAGTTGCATTTGTTGGTAGTGGGAATTTAAAGCCTGAGGATAAGGAAAATAAAGAATTAGAAAAAAGAATACGTGACCTAGAAGAGGAAAATGCCATCTTAAAAAAGGCTATGGGCATCTTTGCGAAAGACCGGAAGTAATTTACAACTTTATTCAACAGCACCGACACGAATTCCGTGTGGCAAAGATGTGCGAAGTATTAGGTGTTTCAAGAAGTGGTTACTACGAGTGGCTGAACCGACCAAAGAGTAATCAAAAAGAACGGAAAGAAAAGTTAACGAGCCAAATAAAACGAGTGTATTTGGACTCAAGAAGAAATTATGGTAGTCCGAAAATCACAAAACAATTGAATTCAGAAGGAGTCTCTGTATCGCAAAAAACAGTATCGCGAATTATGAAAGAAGAAGGCATTCGCTCAAAAACAGTGAAAAAATACAAAGCGACGACGAATTCAAAACATAATCTACCAGTATATCCAAATCTATTAGACCAACAATTTAAAGTAGAACGCCCTGGACAAGCGTGGGTAGCTGACATTACGTATATATGGACCAGTGAAGGTTGGCTCTATCTAGCAACGATTATGGAGTTGTTTTCAAGACGAATCATCGGTTGGGCAATGGATGAGAGAATGACAAAGGAATTAGTGATCCTCGCCTTAAAACGAGCAATCAGAACTCAGACTCCAACGCCTGGGCTCATTCATCATTCAGATCGTGGGAGCCAGTATGCGTCGAAGGAATACCAACAAGTGTTACGAACTAACAGAATGATTACAAGTATGAGTAGAAAAGGAAACTGTTACGATAATGCATGTATCGAGTCATTTCATAGCGTCATCAAAAGAGAGTTAGTTTTTCATGAAAAGTATAAAACGAGAGATCAGGCCAAGAAAAGTATCATTGAATACATCGTTAGTTTTTATAACTACAAGCGTATCCATTCTTTTACAAATTATATGTCGCCCATTGCATACGAAAAGCAATATTTCAAAACTTCACAAAAAACTAAGGTCATATAATTAAACCCTTTTAACCTCACAAATAATTTAAGGGTTACGCCCCTTAAATTATTTGTGAGGCGAGCAAGCGATAGCGCGCTTAGATTTAAAGCAAAATCTCAATTTTCCCTGTCCATTTTCTTGACATAGTATCA
>NZ_JARVRU010000183.1:0-1459 GCF_030209535.1 Lysinibacillus sp. fls2-241-R2A-57 | reverse complement strand
ATCTCTCTTTTTGTATAATTTTCATTGGAAGAAATTAGATAATCAACACGCGTGAAACTAGATATGTTTATAGTCGTCTTTAACTAAAAGAATAATATGCCGCATAAAGAAAAGAATAGAGAGATTCCAAGAATTACTCCAACAACTTTCATATGTCGTTTCCGTCCCATTACAACAATAGCAACATATTCACGAACCATTGCATTTGGCCAATAATAAAATGCTGTTTTTGAGCCGATTCCTTGGCTATTCAGACCAGCCTGTCTAGCGTATAGACCAGCACGGAAAAGATGGAAATTGTTCGTAGTAAAAATGCTGTTGTATTTACCATCTGGTTTTAACGTATCCATAATTTGTTTTGAAAATAACATATTTTGATATGTATTTACTGAACGATTTTCTTGCACAGTATGCTCGATAGGAATTCCTTTTTCAATAGCATATCTTTGCATCGCCTCCGCTTCTGGAAGATTCTCATCTGAACCTTGCCCACCAGAGAAAATTATTGTTGGTGGTGTTGTAACAGCTGCTTGTTTCTGATAAAAATCAATAGCTTTATTAATTCTACTTGCTAGAAGAGGTGGTACTTTATCGTTAATTAATCCACTGCCCAGCACGATGATAAAATCTTGGTTATACTTTGGCCTATTAAATTGATATAGGAAATAAGCAGTTAGGAAGTTTGATAGATGGATCGAAAAATAAAAAATAATTAGCAAAATTCCACCAAATATAGGTTGGAACATATTGGATAAAAAACTTACTGGATTTATGATAGGGATTAGGATATAAAGTAAAATAATGATAGCTACAATTAAAGTTAAAGAGTTTGCTAAGCTTCTTCCTTCTCTTTTCATTAAAACTCTTGCATTAAGAAATAGGCCGAACATCAAAGCTACAATTCCAAAAGGTATAATGAAGAAAAGTGCTAGTAAAGGAATAATAACTATAAGCTTTATATGGTTATTTTCAGATACTAGAGATGCAATCGTACAAAATAAAAGAAATGAACAGAAAAAGGCATTAAATAAAAAGCCATTTATTATTTTTCTAGGATCCTTCAGATAAGAAAAAAGAAAAATAAAAAATAGGATAAGCGGAATAAATCCGAAATACATAAAAGTCATACACACCTCGACTATATATTATTGATTTGTTTATTATTTAAAGAAAAAATTGAGTATCAAGCTGTTTTAGAGAATGTTATTTCAATTTTAGCTCCTACATACTAGCTTAAATTATTGAAATTACGTCCTTTTTACATAATCCTTAAAAAATTCTTTCAGATGCTGAAACAATGTGATATTATCTGTCACAATTTAATTTTACCAAGAAAAGAACATGCTGATTGAACTGCACCTTTAACTATTTTTCTTGTTTACCTGGTGCAGTTCCTTTTTAAGCTTCTGACTACTCCCACAGCTAAAGCAGCGGGGTTCTTATATACTTAAGAGAAGCG
>NZ_JARVRU010000076.1:0-53800 GCF_030209535.1 Lysinibacillus sp. fls2-241-R2A-57 | reverse complement strand
ACTATTTGGGCTTTTATCGAAAAACAAGCTCTTTCTATCAAAGAAATCAACCACAATAGTTAAGATAGCTTCATACTTTTAAGTACGTAATTTAAGATAAACTTAAGATTTATCCTACCTTTTTCTTCATTAGTTTTATTTATAATATTTTAAGTAAAGAAGAATAAGGGAGCAGTTAAGAATGAAAAAGCGGGTCTTTTTATTAATTTTCGCAATATGTTTAGGTGTGACAGCCTTTAAAATAGTACCGTTCTTTCAAGGTGAAAAAGCCTATAATGAAAATGGTGTAGTGGACGGTAATTCGTCTTCTGAAAATATGAAAAAAGTAGAAATTCCAGAAGAACAAATTTATCAAGGAAATTTACTTTTGGTTAACAGTAAGCACCCAGTTCACAATGAAAGTATAAAATCAGATATCATCAATTTAAATGCTCGTGATGAATTGGTAAAAGGATACAGAATGTTTAATAGCGAAATATATTTATCAGAAGATATAGCACGTAAATTTTCGGATATGGTTCTTGATGCGGGAGAAGATGGAGTTTCTAGTTTTTTAATTACGAGTGGTTTTCGAGGATTTGATGAGCAAACTAAACTTTATGAACAAATGGGTTCCAATCGTGCCTTGCCAGCCGGTCACAGCGAACACAATTTAGGTTTATCGCTTGATGTGGGAAGTACCCAAGGGAAAATGGAGATAGCACCTGAGGGAGAGTGGATTGCAAAGAACGCTTGGAAATACGGGTTTACGCTACGTTATCCAGAGGATAAAACGGACATAACGGGAATTATGAATGAACCATGGCATATCCGCTATGTCGGTTTACCACATAGTGCGATTATGAAAGAAAAGAATTTTGTTTTAGAGGAATATTTAGACTATCTAAAAGAAGAAGAACATATTTCTGCTACTGTAAATGGTCAAGAATATGAGGTCTTTTATTATCCTGTTACTGAAAATACCACTATTAATGTGCCAGCCAATCTTCGTTATGAGGTATCGGGCAATAATACGGATGGTGTGATCGTGACAGTATTTCCAGATAACGCGTAGAAACGAAGGTGCGGAAGAAACCGAACGAAATTGATGAACAGTATTATGGTACAGGCACTATTTGCCTTTATGTGTATGCATTATTGTTTAGCTCGATTAATTTCAGAGGAATCTGGGAAACCCGATGTTATCTTGAATCGGTTGTTAAAATCATATCCACCTATGATTTTTTCACAATATTTCACATCGAAAAAGCGCAAGAAATCAACTTTTTTAAAATTGATTTCTTGCGCTTTTTTAAGTTTTAATCGGTTATGTCCCAGCCACTTTGTGCGTTAAGAAATGGGATTAATCCTGTATAACCCCTACGACCTTTCCAATTGTAATAAAGGTGAAACACCATATAAAGGCACCAATCGCAGCAAACGTAATATATGTTTTTAATCTCATTTTGCCGATTCCCGCAAAGTAACAGGTTACGTGTCTGAAACCGGGAATGAAGTACCCGAAAACAAGTGAGAACGGCCCGTATTTCTTCATCCACCTTTCTACTTTCATCATTCTCTTCTCTTTCAGCCCTATCCATTTTCCATATTTCGCTATTAAAGGACGACCAGCTTTTCTTCCGATTAGATAACTGATCATCATCCCTATAAGCGCTCCTGCAAAACTAACGAAAATAGCAAGTTCATAATTCAGGACATGAATATTTGTAAAATAACCGACAATTGTCATTAGGACTTCATCGGGTATCGGCAATCCAACGATTCCAAGAATCAACATTAAAAAAATTGCTAGATACCCATAAGATCCGATTAATTCTTGAACTGTTCCCATCTTTCCACCTCTGAATTTTCAACCGCAAGTCTTTTAAAATGTGGAAACTTAATTGTGCTCACCATCAAATAAGAAAGTACACATGTGCTTACTGCTAATACGATTGAGTTATTCATGAAACTTAATATAACAAGACATATTCCTGCAAATGGAATCGGCATTCCAATGAATGTTGGAGACTTGCTGTGACGAGCATTAAATCTGGAAAGGCGAATCGCACCACAAGTGCCATATGCCAGCGTACACAAAATCCCAATATACGGAATACTATACAATGCTACATTGTAAGCAAGCATAGCCGGAGCCACACCAAACGTGATCAAATCAGCGAAAGAATCAAGTTCCTTCCCAATATCCGAAACGGCATTTAGCTTACGTGCGACCATGCCGTCGAAAAAGTCAAGAAACATACCAACAAAAATGAAGAACGCTGCTGTATAGAAATCTTGAATAAACAAAGAGCGAATAGCAAGAAGTCCGCAAATAAAGTTTCCAATTGTAATCATACATGGTATATGTTTCACAGTATAATAAACCTCCTATTCATTCAAATCAACACAATGGATAAAAAACAGTCTTACAGCTCACCTTGAAAAATAGAATTTTCATTCGGTAAATGTTTTTATAGCGACAGGTACAAATGTTTTTTGTAACGTAAGTGAAACGTCAGTTACAAATGTATTTTGTACCGAAAGCGTAGCGACAGGTACAGAACAATCCCCCCTGAAGGTGGTGAGACTCCACAAACTGCTAATTATATTGTGAATGGTATTTAAGTACACGATAATACTAGGTAAAGGGAATTGTCTAGGTCCACAAAGAGAATAACAACAGGTACAATTGGGGTTTTCATTGTTCCGAAGGCTTCCCCCACTTTTCTAATTATTCCGCTAAGTTTTCTGTCAATTGTTTTTCTTTCCACACAAATGTAATACCGATGCCAATGACCATAATAACAGCAGAGAAAAGATAAGGATAGTGGACGTTTACGTCAAATAGTACTCCACCTAACATTGGCCCAATGATATTACCTAAGCTCGTATAGGTTGAGTTCATTCCAGCAATAAATCCTTGATCTTTACCGGCAGCTTTTGATAAATACGTCGTCAATGCCGGACGAAGCAAGTCAAATGCAAGGAAGATAAGGCAAGTTACCACCAACACTGCCCAAAATCCAGAGATCACGGTGGACGCAACCGCCAATATTGCACCTGCAATTAAACATAATTGGATCAATTTCTTTTCACCGAGTTTATCTACCATTTTTCCAAACATAAATATTTGTACAATAACACCGAAGATTGCGCTTATCGTAATAATGGTTGCGATGTCCTTCGGTGTGAAGCCGAATTTATGATCAGAAAACAGACTAAAAACAGTTTCATATGCAGACAAGCCGAAAGCTAGTACAAATACAATGATAAATGGAATGAAATAAAGCGGACTAAGTGATTTTTTTAAATCGTTTATAAAGTTTGTTTGTTTTGTTTTAGCAGAAATTTCTGCAAGCTGTTCCTTTGTAAGCGGCTCTTTTAAAATAAATATTGATAAAATGCACGCTACAAAGGCAATAGCTGCCGCAAAGAAGAAGGGCATGCGTATACCGTATTCTGCAATAAACCCTCCAAAGCCAGGCCCTATAATAAAGCCAGTACTAATGGCGGCAGAAACATAGCCCATCGCTTTTGGTCGTTCCTGAACTGATGTAATATCTGCAACATATGCAGTAACACCTGGTATAATAAAGGCGGCACTAATTCCCCCTAACATTCTCGATAAATAAAGCACCGATACATGCGTGCCTAAACCAAAGATAAGTTCTGAAATACCAAAAAGGAATAAACCGATTGTGATGATGTTCTTCCTGCCATAACGGTCAACCCAACGACCTGCGAGTGGTGACATAAGTAGTTGTGCCATCGCAAATACGGCAATAAGATAACCCATCGTTTTTCCTGATAATTGCATGCTATTCATAAATGACGGCATAACTGGAATGACAAGACCAATTCCAAGAAAAGCAATGAATACATTGCTTAGAAGTATAATTAATATCGACTGTTCTTTAATTGTTTTCTTCATGTATCAACATCTCTTTCTATAAGAATCATTGATGTGAAATATCTCTAACTGTCTATGAGGCTTCTAATTTTTTACATAGAATGGGTTCCAAATTAATTTGTATTTTGTACAAATAAACGTTTCAATTGTTTACGGAATCGGATAATAGCTACAATTATAATAACACCAAAAACAATCTCCCAGACATGTTGTCCCATCATACTAATGACAGAATGCATTTTATCACCTAACCAGTAACCACCAATTAAGAAGAACGATACCCAAAACAGAGCACCTGAATAAATTATTATTGCAAAACGGCGAAATGATAAATTGATTATTCCTACAAAGTATCCAGTAAAATGACGTACGCCTGGAATGAAAAACCCAATAAAAAGCAGGAAATATCCATATTTATCAAACCACATTTTCGTTAAATCGATTTTCCTCTGTGTTAAAAATACATACTTTCCATACTTTTGTATAAACGGCATACCTAGTTTATTACCTAGAAAATACTGAATCGTCATCCCAACACTTGTCCCAATAAACGATAGTATAATTAATATCGGTAAGTTTAAATCTCCCGTATGTACTAAATACCCTGCATAAACTAATGTTGGCTCCCCTGGAAATGGAAAAGCGATATATTCTAACAGCAAACCAACTAATACAACATAGTATCCATACTGTTGAAATAATTCATAAATCCATTCCATGTCATCTCTCCAAAGGTTAGTTTTTTCATCGTAGATCTCCCAATTTCTTATCAATCATATTTGGTGTTTCCCGTTCATCACGCTTGAAATCTGAAATAGAAACTTCAATATCTAAACGCTTTTGCAATCCTACTAATAAAGATTTGTACCTGAAAGAATGAAAGATGCTTTCTTCAAATAACTGTACATCTAGGTTTTCTTTGGCTCTTCACCATAACGTGTGGTTGATTTCCGTTCCGACTGGGCGCTTTGTTGCTGACGCTTCGCTTTCGCACAGATAAAACAATTGTCGCTGCCGCTTCGCTTTCGCGCAGTTAAAACATATGTCGCTGCCGCTTCGCTTTCGCGCAGTTAAAACATATGTCGCTGCCGCTTCGCTTTCGCACAGAGCAAAGCTTCCAAGGGGCGTCCGATGAGCCGCTTAGGCCTACACGATGTAGGTCACGAAGGCGTTATCACAGGACGTGATGCTCTTAGCCTTCGTTCCTCTACTTGCTCGCTCCAGGGTCTCATCTGTGACGCTAATCCCCAAGGAGTCGCCCAGCTGTAACGAAGATCAACTACATCAAAAATGTCATCCACAAATTTTGGTGATGAGCCTTTTCTTTTACAATATCGTTTTCAGAGACGATTAGGAGTGATCGAGATCAATCTTTTTAAGCTTTCCATCTCTGAGGAATAATGTTATACGCACAAAAATTTCAAGCTGCAGAAATAAACTTTTACTATGTAGAACTGCACACTGTTTAAATATTTCTCATCCTATTTTGCAAATTTTAATTCCATCTGTAATTACTCCATAGCTTCTTGTGTTAATATTTTTAACATTTTTTCAAATTGTTCTATTTCCTCTGCGGTACATCTTTTTTTCAAATTTGTAATCATATTATTAATATAATTATCATTCAGACAGTAATAGTCCATAAATTTATCTGTTACTTGAAGGTAATATACACGTTTATCTTTTTCGTCATTGAATTTTGTAAGATATCCTTTTTTTATCAATTTATTGATTCTATACGTGGCATTCGGCTGTGATATATTAAAAAACTCTGCAAGCTCGCTATAGGTAGGGTTTTTTAAGAAATATACAACTTCAAGGGATGCCATTTCTACAGCACTTATATTTTCAATCTCTACTGTTTGGTTGTGAGATGCATTTTTATAAAAATTCACAGCAAGTTTCATATACAAATCTTCAAAGAGTTCATTCAACACACTTTTTCTCCTTTCTGCAATAAACTTAAAATATTTTAATTAAAATATTTTAAGTTTATACTAAATCAAATAATCTTCATTGTCAAATACTATAAAAAAACAGGCGTGTTGATTAGGAAAAAATAAGTTTATTATTGATCGATGAAAGGGTTTTTCTTGTTGCTATTTAGTATCGAGCCCCAAAACAGAATCGCTAAAGCTACTTTCGTTCGTTTTATAGGAATACTTTGAAGATTTATCGAAACTAAATCGCTCTTTATCGAAACTATTTGAGCTTTTATCGAAACAAAATCTTATTTTATCGAAACTATTTGGGCTTTTATCGAAACAAAATCTTATTTTATCGAAACTATTTGGGCTTTTATCGAAAAACAAGCTCTTTCTATCAAAGAAATCAACATCAGGGTGGATAAAAATGGTTAATCAACACACCTGATAAAAAAACTAATTAAATACTGTAAAAAACGAGGTTCAGGTAATGAGATCAGGTTAGCGAGTAACCTGTAGCGGAAATCTATATTAAAATCAATGTTTGTGAACAACTTTAATCAAAATAAGTAGTTAAATTTCATTTTAAAATCAAAATAAAACAACCTAGCCTTCTCTCCTTAGAAAGGGGGCCAAGTTGTTTTTTATTTGACATTCGTTTCTTGGTATTCATGTGTTTAAATGGTTACTCTCCAAACGGCCATTTTGGTAGCATATTTGCTAATGGCTTATCTTGGCGTTTTCCTAATACATAGTCAGCCTGCATAATTGTATGAATTTCACGTGTACCTTCATAGATGACCGGTGCTTTCGAGTTACGTAAATAACGTGCGACTGGGTATTCATCCGAGTAACCATATGCCCCGTGAATTTGTACAGCATCATCCGCAGCCTTATTGGCAAAATCACAAGCCTGCCACTTTGCTAATGATGTCTCACGCGTATTGCGCACACCTTTGTTTTTTAACTCACCAACACGATATACAAGCAAGCGACTCATTTGATAGCCCGCTTCCATTTTGGCAATCATTTGCCCTACTAGCTGATGCTCACCAATAGGTTTTCCAAATGTTTCGCGTTCATGACAGTATTTCACGCTCGCCTCGATACATGCTTGAATGAGACCTACAGCACCAGCTGCTACTGTAAAACGGCCATTATCTAGCGCAGACATTGCAATTTTAAAACCTTCTCCTTCTTCTCCTAGACGATTCTCTACAGGTATACGTAGATCTTCAAAAAAGAGCTCACCAGTATTACCAGCACGAATACCATATTTTCCTTTAATGGCCTTCGATGTAAAGCCCGCCATGGAACGCTCTACGATAAAGGCGCTAATACCATGATGTTTCTTCGATTTATTAGTGTAGGCAAAGACGATAAAGTGGTCAGCTATATCACATAAAGAAATCCATGTTTTCTGCCCATTTAATACGTAAAAATCTCCATCCCTTACGGCGGTGGTAGACATTGCGGCTACATCTGATCCCGCTCCAGGCTCCGTTAAACCAAACGCTCCAATCCGGATCCCCTTCGCCTGTGGAACAAGGTATTGCTGTTTTTGGGCCTCAGTCCCCCATTGCATTAAGGTCATACTATTCAAGCCTGTATGAACTGAAACAGCTGTGCGAAACGCTGTATCTCCACGTTCAAGTTCTTCACAGACGATAGCAAGCGCATTGTAATCCATGCCACTGCCACCGTAATTTTCTGGTACACAGACACCCATTAAGCCAAGCTCAGCAAGTCTTGACCAAATCTTCGGATCGAAGCCACCTTCAGCATCCCACTTCGCAATATGTGGAATGATTTCATCATCCACAAACTGCCGTACTGTTTTCCGTAGCATTTCCTGCTCAGTGGAAAATTCGAAATTCATGACCACGCACCTACCATTTCACGATCATTGCAGATTTATGAGATGTTTCCTTAATGACAACACCACGTTTTGCCATCTCTTCAATATAAGTATCGCCCGGTACAACTGATTCAGGCGCAAATACACCGCGCTCTGTAATTTTATCTTCACCAATCATTTGTGCAACGACTGAAATTGTATTTGCTGTTGCACGAGCCATAGCTGTTTCATTAATCGTCATATCTTTACGCACAACCATTTCGTATTCATAAGTCACTTGTTGTTGTGCTTTTTCACCCGCTACAATAACACGTAGTAGTACTGCATCTGGTTTTGTACCAAGCTCAAGCTTCTTTTTAAGTGCTTCACGAACTACTGCACGCACAGGAACTTCCTGTTCTTCTACCTCTACCTTATTACTAGCATCAAGGAAGCCTAAATCTGCTAATAGCTTAAATTTCTCTGCATGTCCCTTATAACGAATTGTTTTATATTCTAATGTGCGGACATTTGGGAATGTCTTATACAATGTCGATATACCGCCAGATGTATAAAATGCCTCAAGCACACCAAAACCATCGAAATAAATAGGTTCAACACCTGATAATGATGGAACTTCTTGTAGTTTTCCTTTTTGAATCGTCTTTGATGGCTCTGTATAATGATCAAAGACACCATCTAAAGAAAACACTCGTGTATAGTGAAGAGGTGGCTTCGGCTCTGTAGGAATACCGCCTACAAAAAGTTTAATAGATTCTACCTCATCTAATTTCGAAGCACCATAACCTGCTAATATGTTGACCATACCTGGGGCAACACCCAAATCTGGAATAATCGTTACACCTTTTGCTTTCGCCTCTTCGTTGAGATCTAATATTTTTTCCGTTACACCACCAATATGACCACCTAAATCTACGGAATGAACACCAGCCTCAATTGCCGCCCTTGCTACACGCTCATTAAAGGAATAAAATAATGCATTAACGACTACATCACCTTTTGAGATAACCGCCATCAGCGAGTCATCGCGCTCAGCATGAACCTCCACAACCTCAACCTTATCAGTATTTAACGTGTCCACAAAATCTTGCGCTATTTTTACGTCTATATCCCCTAAAAATACACGCTCTACTTTGCTATTTTTTATTAAATCACGAGCTACCTCTTTCCCCATCAAACCTGCACCTAATACAACAACTTTCATCAAGAACATCCCCTTTCATTGATCTGTTACTCTGTATCGATTTGTGCTCTTTGTAATTTACCGCTATAGTCTACATAAATACTTTTCCATTCTGTATAGACATCCAAAGCAGCTACACCTGAATCACGGTGACCATTCCCCGTACCCTTTGTACCACCGAATGGTAAATGGATTTCAGCACCCGTTGTGCCTGCATTCACATAAACAATACCTGTGTCTAAATCTCGTTGCGCGCGGAAAATCGTATTAACATTTTGTGAGAAAATTGAACTTGATAAGCCAAATTTTACGCCATTGTTTACTTCGATTGCTTCATCCAAACTTGCTACTTCAATTAGAGAAACGACCGGGCCAAAGATTTCTTCCTGTGCAATAATCATGTCAGGCTTCACATTGGTAAATAGTGTAGGCTCATAATAAAACCCTTTATCATAAGGAGGCTCAGATAAAATTCTACCTCCAGCTAATAATGTAGCCCCTTCCTGTTTGCCGATTTGCACATAGTGATTAATTTTTTCCAATGCGGCTTTATTAATCACAGGTCCGATTTTCACATCTTCATCTAGCCCATCTCCAATTGTCAGCTTTTGCATTTCGTCTAATAGACGTTTTTCTAATTCCTCTCTTACATCTTTATGCACAATAACCCGACTACATGCTGTACATCTTTGACCAGCAGTGCCAAATGCACTCCATAAAATCCCTTCAGTAGCTAGCTGTAAATCGGCATCATCCATAACGATGACTGCATTTTTTCCACCCATCTCTAATGAAATCTTTTTCAGGTGTTTACCACCTAGCTCCGCCACTTTACTACCCGTTGTTGTAGAGCCGGTAAATGAAATGACCTTAACATCTGGATGTTCAATTAAAGCTGTTCCAACTGTTGGACCTGTACCAAAGACAATATTTGCTACTCCTTCTGGTAAGCCAACCTCTTCAAAAATTTTGCCCATTTCATACGCCATCATTGGTGTCTCATTAGACGGCTTCCAAATGAACGTATTGCCAGCAACAATTGCAGGGAACGACTTCCAAGTGGCAATGGCTACAGGGAAATTCCACGGAGTTATTAAACCTACAACTCCAATCGGTGCCCGTACACTCATGGCAAATTTATTAGCTAGCTCAGAAGGTGTTGTCTCCCCAAATAACCGTCGCCCTTCACCAGCCATATAATAAGCCATGTCTATCCCTTCCTGTACCTCACCTCTAGCTTCTTCAATAACCTTTCCCATCTCTTTTGTTAAAACGGTCGCCAAATGTTCCTTCTTCTCTTTCATTTTTTGACCGATGGCATATAAATAGTCAGCACGTTTAGGCGCAGGTACTAATGCCCAGTTTCTTTGTGCTTGTTTGGCAACCGCTACCGCTTCATCTACCTCACTTGCCGTAGAACGCGGTATGACAGCTAGCTGCTCTCCATTTGCAGGGTTGGTCACTGCTATACTTTGTAAATGTGAATGTGTTACCCATTCACCACCGATATAGTTTTTGATTTCCACTACAAACACCCCCTGAAATTTCTATGATGCCTCTGCCCCGTTGTTACCAGTCACATTGCCTGCAGACAGATATCATCTATTACTCTATCTATACAGAGAATCAATTATACCTCGGCATAATTGTGTCCAGATTTGTCTTTGCTTTTGCACAAAGAACTCCCTTCCAAATCCGCCAGAGTAAATATGTCAAAATTTCGAATTTTCAACAAATGACAATCTGCAGGGCATGCTTTCGGTTTAACAACGTCGATGACAATCGCCAGAGACTTTATTTTCTTTTAGCTAAACACGGATGTAGGGTCACTGATGGAAGTCTTTTGTGAGCATTGGAGAAACAATCACAAAAATCTTTAGCTAAATAAAAAATACACATTCTAGTTTTTTATATTCGACATTTCCTAGCTTATTCCCTTTTTTTCTAAATTAAATAATTATACATTGAAACTAATGTGAATTATAATCGTATATATAACAAAATTACTTTTTTTGGAGGAATCCTATTATGAATAATCACGAAATTGACTACAAATTATATGGCGATGATATGCAATACGTACAAGTTGAGCTTGATCCACAGGAAACAGTGGTAGCTGAAGCTGGAGCTTTAATGATGTTGGACGATTCCATCCATATGGAAACGATCTTTGGTGACGGTTCAAATGGAAGCCAAGATAGTGGTCTTATGGGGAAATTATTTGGAGCTGGAAAACGCCTAATTACAGGTGAAAGCTTATTTATGACAACATTTACGAACGTTGGTTCAGGTAAACGTCATGTATATTTTGCTGCTCCATACCCTGGTAAGATTATTCCAATGGATTTAAGTCAATTAAACGGAAAAATCATTTGTCAAAAAGATGCATTTTTAGCTGCCGCAAAAGGAGTTTCTGTTGGTGTAGAATTCCAGAAGAAAATCGGTGTAGGGTTCTTCGGTGGTGAAGGCTTTATTATGCAAAAGCTTGAAGGAGATGGCATGGCTTTTGTACATGCAGGTGGAGCAATTCACGAAAAGACTCTACAACCTGGTGAAGTATTACGTGTTGATACAGGTTGCTTAGTTGCTATGACATCCGATGTAGATTACAATATCGAAATGGTTGGTGGCGTAAAAACTGCATTGTTCGGTGGTGAAGGTATCTTCTTCGCTACATTAAAAGGTCCAGGTAAAGTTTGGATTCAATCATTACCATTTAGCCGTTTAGCAAGCCGTGTCTTCGCTGCAGCACCAATTTCTCAAGGCGGTGGCGGTCAATCTAGAGGTGAAGGCGGTATCGGCGGTTTATTTGATATGTTTAATAAATAATAGACGCATTTCTACTAATGTTCATAACAAAAGGAGCTCATCTAGTTACGATGTGCTCCTTTTCTTATAGATGAATAAAACAATGGATTTCCACTACGGACAATCGTTTCCCTCACGCTTCGTGGCAAAAAGGCACCTCCATCTGTTATTCAGTGTGATTAATCAATTCGATTCGACGGAGCCTTGCCCTGCCCATATGCAATAAGAGCATTGACATTCAGCATCAGCATAGCAGTTCTAGTTTGAAGCGATGCACTACCGATATGTGGAAGTGCTATAACATTTGGCAACGTTAATAATGGATGATCCAGCGCAATGGGTTCATGTTCAAATACATCTAGACCTGCTGCCCACAGCTTACCACTTTTCAAAGTTTCATAAAGTGCGTCCTCCTCGATAATGCCACCACGCGATGCGTTGATTAACACCGCGTCATCCTTCATTATAGCAAGTTCCTCTGCTCCTATAAGACCTACCGTATCATTATTATAAGGTGTCATAATAACAACAAAATCCGATTGCTTTAAAAGTTCCTCTAACGATACATACTGAAATCCATACATTTCTTCTGCCTCATGGCGACGTCTACGATTGTTATATAAAATTTTCATATCGAAACCTTTTGCTCGTCTTGCAACAGCCTGGCCAATACGCCCCATGCCAATAATTCCTATAGTAGCTCCTGAAACATCTTTACCTACTAATTGCATTGGATACCAGCTTTTCCATTTACCCTCACGTAAATATCGTTCGCTTTCTGGTATTCTACGAGCAGTCGCAAGCAATAATCCCATGACAAAATCAGCAGTTGTATTTGTTAAAACTCCTGGCGTATTTGTGGCCATTATTCCGCGCTTACGCAAAGCATTAATATCAATATTATTAAATCCAACTGCTAAATTGGTCACGAGTTTTAAATTGGGTGCGTGTAATAATAACTCTTCATCGACTTGGTCAGCAAGCGTTACCCACAGTACTTCACAATCTGCGGCAGCTGCCAATAGTTTTTCCCGCGGTATAACAATTTCCTCCTCCTCCCATTGTTCGATATCATAATACTCTTTTAACGGCTCAACTATATGCGTCGGGAACTTACGCGTAATAAATAATTTCTTTTTCATATTCCGAACACCCCTCTAATTAATTCGCCTATAGCGTAACACTTAGCACGCGCATTTTCTAGGGATTTCTTATCTTTCCATGTGTGATTCTATCCCTTTACAAGCTTCATCCGTCTATTTGTTGTTTTATCCTTCTAATAAGCGACTTTATCCTATTTATAAAAAAAAATAAAAACTAGGCTAATCGCCATAACGTGAGGTTGAGTGCCGTTCCGACTGGCGGCGTCCGATGAGCCGCTTCGCTCCAGAGTCTCATCTGTGACACTAAATCCCCTTAACAAAATGTCATCCTCAATTTTAGAGAATAAGAAAAAAAACTATTTATAATCACTAAAAACCCCTGATTGTCGATCTAAACGATTGGCAACTTTCTCTAATTATTCTAAGGATTCTCCAATCGATTCTATGATATTTACCAATTCCGTTATTTGTCGTCCAACATTTCGAAAGTTCGAGATAGAACCGTTTACTGAGCCACATCTTGCTTCGAATGCTTTCAAAGATTGTGCATTTTGCTCAATACTATTGCTCACCAGTTCTTGTATTTCGTGGGCTCATCACCAAAACGTGTAGTTGATTTCCGTTCCGGCTAGGCACTTTGTTGTTGCTGTCGCTTCGCTTTCGCACAGATAAAACAATTGTCGCTGCCGCTTTGCTTTCGCTACAGAAAACATTTGTTGTTACTGTCTCATTTGCCGCTGACGCTTCGCTTTCGCGCAGATAAAACATTTTGCCGCTGACGCTTCGCTTTCGCGCAGATAAATCATTTGCCGCTGACGCTTCGCTTTCGCGCAGAGCAGAGCTTCCTGGGCGTCCGATGAGCCATTTCGTGGATTGTTTGGACAACATGTGGGATAAACAAAAAAGCCACTCTTTCTTTAATAGAAGAGTGACTTTCTAATTTACATAAAAATAATGAAAGCTAGTACAGCAGCTAGTACTAAACGATAAATAGCAAATGGCTTTAATTTCACTTTTGAAACAAGTGCTACAAAGAATTTAATAGAAAGTAATGCAAAAATAAATGAACTGATGAAGCCTACTACATAGAAGCTAAAATAATCCATAGATAGCGTATCCCAGTTTTTCAGTACAGATACTAAACTAGCACCTGCCATAATTGGTACTGCCATAATGAAAGTAAAATCAGCGGCCACACGGTAACTCATACCACATAGTACACCACCAGATATTGTTGCACCTGAACGAGAGAACCCTGGCCAAAGTGATAAACATTGTACTAAACCTACTTTAAATGCTAAACCATAAGAAATCTTATCTAGCGAATCCACTTTTGGTTTTTTCGGTGCAAATTTATCTGCAATAAGCATTAAAATTGCCCCAGCTATTAAAGCATAAATAACATGCTCTACTTTAAATAAATGATCATCGATAAAATCTTTAAATGCAAAACCTAATACAGTTGCAGGCAACATGCCCACAATAACATGCATTAAGTTGAAGCGATTTTTCATCGAAGTAGATTGTCCTTCGATTTTATATAGCCCCACTAAGCTTAACATTCGTTTCCACATCACAACGACTACGGCTAATATAGAACCTAGTTGAACAACAATTTTAAATGTATTTGCGGGATACATCCCTAAAAACTCCTCTGTCTTTAGCCACATATCGTCCACAATAATCATATGACCTGTCGATGACACTGGTGCAAACTCTGTCAACCCTTCGACCATACCTAAAATTAACGCCTTTAATAACTCTATGATATCCACATCTTCACCTTACCTTTTATTAATTAAATATCCACATATAATAAAATACTCTTTTTCATGTACATTGGCTATAGTCTTCAGCTGTGAGTAGACAACATTTACTCAAAAAATATAATTATAGCTGTTTAACATCAAACTGTCTAAACACTAGCCTCTACCTCATCATCATAACGTGTGGTTGATTTCCATTCCGACTAGGCGCTTTGTTGTTGCTGTCGCTTCGCTTTCGCACAGACAAAACCTTGTTGCTGTCGCTTCGTTTTCGCACAGACAAAACCTTGTTGCTGTCGCTTCGTTTTCGCACAGAGCAAAGCTTCCTGGGGGCCCCCAAGGAGTCACCCAGTCTCCACCCCAATTAACAATATTCCCACAACTTTTGGTGATGAGCATAACTACTACCGCCTTTATTATTTAACGGAAATTGATATCTACCACCCATAATTCAGAACGGCTACCTATTCGCATTGGAGGACCCCAAAAGCCAAAGCCTGATGAAACAAGTGTATGCATTTTCCCCTTCCTCTTATAACCATAATCAAGCTCAAATACACGAGCCGTTATATACTGATTGGGCCATAATTGACCTTTATGCGTATGACCTGACATATGGAAGTCTACGCCCATTTTGGCAGGCGTTATTAAATCATTTGGGGTATGATTCATTACAAACCAAGGTAAGTCATCTGTTAACTTCAATGCATCTAGTTGTTTTCTATCCTTGTTTGTAATATCCTCTTGGCCCGTTAATATTAACGCATTATCGATTCTAATAGTTTCGTCCCTCATAATCTTTACATTTGCGTTTTCCATCTCTTCAACAAATTCAGATATTTTCTTACCGTAATATTCGTGATTACCAAGTACACCATACACTCCGTATGTAGAAGTTAAATGCTTCATCACATCTGCCATTCCCTCTTGAACAAACCATTTGGGATCATCATCCACAATATCCCCAACTAAAAAGACGATATCCGGCTTTGCTTCATTCGATAAAGTAACAAAGCGCTGTAAATGTTTTTTATGTGATAGAACACCTAAATGAAAATCTGATGCCACTACAACTCTCAACGACTCTAGCTCACTACTCTTTTTATCCATCGTTATTTCTAAATGACGAACAACAGGAGAATAGGCTAAATAGGAGCCCACAATACTTAGTACAAGCAACATTGCAACTGCTATACTACCAATTATCTGTACACTATTAAAGGGACTTAGCCAAATAATAATGTTTGCTCCCAAACAAATCAATAATCCATATTCAAAAATGAACATCCAGTAATTACTAATAATTGAAAACGCTCGTAAAGACTCATGCAGTCTGCCAATAATAATACTAAATGCAATGATATACAGCACTAACCAATATAAAATTGGGTAACGGAACCATTCCATTGCCACAAGCCATTGCCTTAATCCCCAACCTAAGTAAAAAGTTAACGCACTATATATACTTATTAAAAGAATTCCACCAATTACTTTAGGCATATCTTAGTCCTCCACTTTCATATTTTCTTAATCGATTATAGCATTATACTTAACATTAATATTTGCATTAAGTACTTTCACTATTCTTCTTATAGAAAAAAATAGAGGAAAAAAGGATACCAATTGGCACTTTATATCAAGTGTACATCTTCCTTGTAATTCAATCGTATGATTTACATGACAATCTCTACTAGGAAAGTGACAATTTTGTAATCTAGGTGATTACTTACCACTTTAGCTATATTAATGATTGTAAAACGTAGCGAGCGAAGCGGCAGCGACAAATGTTTTATCTGTGCGAAAGCGTAGCGGCAGCGACAAATGTTTTATCTGTGCGAAAGCGTAGCGTCAGCAACAATTGTTTTATCTGTGCGAAAGCGTAGCGACAGCAACAACAAAGCCCAGTCGGAACGGAAATTAACCCTACGTTATGGTAATGATCCCCACTTTTTTGATTAATGTACTTTAATTTTTTCCATTTTTTCAGTAACATAATAATAGCAAGAGAAAATTTACGCATTTACGAGCGAAAAAGGGGTGCTGTTTCAATGACAAGATATAAATTCGAATCAACAGAGCATGAGTTATTTCGTAAAACCTTACGTAAGTTTTTAGTAGAAGAGGCTGAGCCACACTATCCACAATGGGAGAAAGATCACCTTATTCCACTTGAGTTTTGGCGTAAGCTCGGGGAAATGGGTTATCTATGCCCTCAAGTAGAAGAGCAATACGGCGGTCTCGGGCTCGATTTTAGCTTTGGCGTTATAATCCAAGAAGAGCTTGAGCGTGTAGGTTCGAGCCTTATTGGTATTGGTCTGCATAACGATATTGTCGTGCCTTATATTGAGGCATACGGCTCACATGAGCAAAAATCACGCTGGCT
This sequence comes from Lysinibacillus sp. fls2-241-R2A-57, assembly GCF_030209535.1. Taxonomy (NCBI): domain Bacteria; kingdom Bacillati; phylum Bacillota; class Bacilli; order Caryophanales; family Bacillaceae; genus Lysinibacillus; species Lysinibacillus sp. fls2-241-R2A-57. The sequence continues at coordinate 36,882 of NZ_JARVRU010000076.1, read as the reverse complement.
GCCGAAATGTGTTACAGGCGAAAACATTACAGCAATTGCTATGACAGAGCCAGGCACAGGTTCAGATTTAGCAAACATCAAAACTACTGCTATTCGTGATGGCGATCACTATATCGTCAACGGACAAAAAACATTTATTACAAATGGTATTCATACAAATTTAGCGGTCGTTGCTGTCAAAACAAATCCTCAGGCAGAAAAAAAACATCGTGGCATTAGCCTTCTTGTGATTGAGGACGGGACACCAGGCTTCACAAAAGGCCGCAAGCTCGAAAAAGTCGGAATGCACGCACAGGACACAGCTGAGCTATATTTCGAGGATTGTCGAGTACCTGTAGAAAATCTCCTTGGTGAAGAAGGTAATGGCTTTATCTATATGATGGAAAAGCTACAGCAAGAGCGTTTAGCAGTAGCCATCGCTGCACAAACAGCTGCTGAGGATATGCTAGCCTTAACGATTGATTATGTAAAATCACGCGAAGCTTTTGGAAAATCAATTAGCGACTTCCAAAATACACAATTTAAAATAGCCGAAATGGCAACAAAAATTGAGCTTGGCAAATCATTTTTAGAAACTTTAATAGAAGAACATATCGCAGGAAATGATGTTGTAACAAAAGTTTCAATGGCAAAATACTGGATAACGGAAAATGCACGTGAGCTTGCTGTCCAGTGTATGCAATTACATGGTGGCTACGGTTATATGGAAGAATACAAGATTGCTAGAAGATATCGAGATATTCCCGTTATGTCCATTTATGCAGGTACCAACGAAGTCATGAAAGTGATTATTGCCAAAAATTTAGGCTTATAACTACGCACTTTAAGGTAATAAAGCATGGCTCTTCGGCACAACGAGTGGTTGATTTCCGTCCCGACTGAGCGCTTGTCCGGGGGCATCCGATGAGCCGAGATGACGGATTGAACAACCACAATCGTGGATAGAACCGCAAAGCCGAGAATGGCCCCGCCAAACGACGGATTGATAGACCGGAACGACGGATGAATGAGCCAAAGCGACGGATTAAACAGTCGCAGTGACGGATTGAATTCTGAGCGACGGATTGATAGGCCGGAACGACGGATGAATGGGCCAAAGTGACGGAATAAAATGTCGCGGTGACGGATTGAATTCTGAGCGACGGATTGAACCGCTAAACGACGGATTGATAGACCGGAACGACGGATGAATGGGCCAAAGCGACGGAATAAACAGTCGCGGTGACGGATTGAATTCTGAGCGACGGATTGATGGGCTGGAACGACGGATGAATGACCCAAAGCGACGGATTAAACAGTCGCAGTGACGGATTGAATTCTGAGCGACGGATTGATGCGCCGGAACGACGGATGAATGTGCCAAAGCGACGGAATAAACAGTCGCAGTGACGGATTGAATTCTGAACGACGGATGAATGGGCCAAAGCGACGGAATAAAGTGTCGCGGTGACGGATTGAATTCTGAGCGACGGATTGATGCGCCGGAACGACGGATGAATGTGCCAAAACGACGGAATAAACAGTCGCGGTGACGGATTGAATTCTGAGCGACGGATTGATGGGCCGGAACGACGGATGAATGACCCAAAGCGACGGAATAAAGTGTCCCAGTGAAGGATTGAATTCTGAGCGACGGATTGATAGGCCAGAACGACGGATGAATGACCCAAAGCGACGGAATAAACAGTCGCAGTGACGGATTGAATTCTGAGCGACGGATTGAACCGCCAAAGCGACGGATGAATGGGCCAAAGCGACGGAATAAACAGTCGCGGTGACGGATTGAATTCTGAGCGACGGATTGAACCGCCAAAGCGACGGATTGATAGGCCGGAACGACGGATGAATGGGCCAAAGCGACGGATTGAACCGACACTACCGTGGTAGAACCGGCAAAATCGTGGATAGAACCGCCTCAACCGTGGATAGAACTGCCTCAATCGTGGATAGAACTGCCATAATCGTGGATAGAACTGCCACAATCGTGGATAGAACCTCCACAATCGTGGATAGAACCGCCTCAACCGTGGATAGAACTGCCACAATCGTGGATAAAACCGCCTCAACCGTGGATAGAACAGCCACATCCGTGGATAGAACAGCCACATCCGTGGATAGAACCGCCTCAACCGTGGATAGAACAGCCATAGCGACAACATTCAAAAGGATTTACTCACATATTTTATTTTTCAACATAACGAAAACAGCGGCAAATACGTTTGCCGCTGTTTTTTTGTCTATGCTGCTGGAATTCGGACGATTACTTTAAATAAATCTCCATCTATTTCTATACTCATACGAGCGCCGTGCAAATCTACAATGGATTGTGCGATAGCTAAACCGAGCCCTGAGCCCTCTGTATGGCGCGAAGCATCTGCTCGCTTAAAGCGTTCAAATAATTCATCGGCATCCTCGCTAATTTCATACTTTGCGACATTCTTTACTGTGAATTCCGCATCGCCCTCAGGAGTATGTTTTAATGTCACATAGACACGTGTGCCTTCTAATGCATATTTCAATACATTGACAATTAAATTATCGATCAGTCTCCACCATTTTTGACCATCTACATATGCGTAAATTGGCTCAGGAGGATTTGTCATTCGTAAATCTAAACGTGCCTTCGCTAAATCTTCCTCATGCTCCCCTACTGCCTGCTGAACAAGCTGATTTAAATCAACTCGACTACGATGGAGCTCAATATTACCACTCGCCATTTTTGATACTTCAAAGAGATCCTCTATTAATACTTTTAGACGCTCTGATTTTTTATCGAGAATATGAATATATTGCTTACGCTCTTCCTCTGTAATATCAGGATTTTTCAGTAAATCGGTGTACGTAATAATGGATGTTAACGGTGTGCGTAAATCATGACTAACATTCGTAATTAGCTCTGTTTTTAATCGCTCACTTTTTGCCTGCTCATGCATGGACGTGCGTACGCCTTCTCTTAAATGATTAAGATTTTCTGCATGCCCTGCAAGTTGTGATTTGCCCATTACCTTCACATCACGATTTAAACGTCCTTCCGCCATGTCTTTTGTATCCTTCATAATTCGGTTTAAATACCCCGTTCTAGAGAGGAAGAGAATCATGGCTGGTATACCGATTATTGCGCAAATGACAAATACAAAGAAAGGAAAACCGCCACCTCTTGCCATTGTAGCGACAAGACTTCCACCACCGAAAAATGCTGCTCCAATCATTACAATGGAATGTAATGCGATGGAACGATTTATAAATAAATCTGTAATTGATTCGCCTAGTGACCATAAATAGCTAGCTTTTAAATTCTCCTCTAATTTCTGTGCTGTATTCACTCGATCATACAACCAGATTAGCTGAATAAAGAATACGATCGCAAGAATCATTAAGACGCCTGCTTCAAATAGTATATCCAAAATAAAACGTACATAATTGTATTGATTGTAAAATTCAATTGATTCCATAACAACATGTGATGTAAACCAATACATAGAGCCAGTTATGAACAACAATCCAATTTGGAAATCAATTTTCAGCTTTGCAAAAGCTTCTTTTTCCTTTATACCTAGTACCATTCGCAGTACTTCTTTACGTCCTTTCCATGCAAAAATAGCCGCTACAATACTCGTTAACCATATAAAATAGAAAATGTATTGATTGCGCTTAAAATGGTCATAATCCTCCATCACAACTGCAGATTGTGCTGGTTTTTTTGAGATTGATATGATGCCAGTATAATCAGCAGTTTCTCTAAGATTATCTGTGTTAACAGAGACATCATTTTCATAAAAAACATGGTCCAAATTTCTACTAATATTCTCAGTAGTTAATGGATGCTGCTCAGTGTACTTTATTTTATATACGTTACTGTCCGAAACATCGCCTGAACTATATGTTTTACCTGTTTCAGTGTTCGTTAATTCATAAGACCAATACTTATTATCCTTCACAAATCTCTTTGCTGCATCTTGTGCTGCCTTTATATATTGATCAACGAGTGCTTCCTTATCAGCAAGAATTTTCTTACGGACATGCTCATCATCCTCAAAGTTTGTCGTAATATCTTTAATTTTCTCATCTCGCTCTTTCTCTAGCTTTGTTTTTAAATCCGTTGCATTTACATTAGTAGCTTCTTGAATGCGCTCTTCATATTGAGCTTTAATATTTTCTATTTGGTATCCTAATGTTCCATAGCGATTACGATGCTCTTCAATTTCATTTTGCGTAACCTCTATTTTACTTTTCAAATCCTTTGAAGCTGGTACATTTAATACTAATGGTCCTAACTCTGACTGAAAATTTTCAAGTTCATGCTGGAAACTTTCAGATTGGAAATAGGACTTTCCAATATATTTATACCCGATATTGGAGAATGTAAATATACCGAAAATCACCCAGATTAAACATAGAAGAGCGAGAAGAGGTTTCCAATTTTTTAACATACTTTTAACTCCTCTCTAGAAAATTCTCTCAAGCAATTGTAGTACCTCTGAAGAGCGGGCATTTACTAGCTGATACGCAAACACACCGAAATAAATTAGTCCAAAAACCGCTGCTACAAACCCTGCAATTGTAACATACTGTTCTATTTTATTTTTCCATTTTATAGCCAACGCCCCACACCACCTTTAAATAGCGTGGATTTTTCGGATCTGCTTCGATTTTTTCACGTATTTTTCGAATGTGTACTGCCACAATATTTTCTGCATTGTAGGCTTCCTCATTCCATACACGCTCATAAATCTCTCTAATTGAAAATACACGCCCTGCATTTTTCATTAATAATTCCGTAATTTTATATTCGATTGGTGTTAATCGAACAGGCTCTCCTTCTAAAATGACTTCCTTGGCGTCTTCCTCTAAGACAAGTCCATCAATTTCTACCTTAGCTACTTCGTCATTGTACGTCCCAAGTTGTACATATCGTCGCAGCTGTGATTTTACCCGAGCCAACAATTCTAATGGATGAAAAGGCTTTGTGACGTAATCATCTGCACCTACAGACAATCCATGAATTTTGTCGCCATCCTCTGCCTTTGCACTAAGCATAATAATTGGAATATTGCGCTCTGCTCTAATTTTAAATGTCGCTGTAATTCCATCCATATTTGGCATCATAATATCTAAAATAATTAAATGTACTTCATTGTTTTCTAACTTTTCAAGTGCCTCTAAGCCATCAGCAGCTTTAATCACATGGTAGCCTTCATTTTTTAAATAGATTTCAATACCATCACGAATATCTTGATCATCATCTGTTACAAGAACTGTTAGTTTCGTCATGATATACACCTCGCTCTCAATTAATAGTGTACCTTTTAAATCTTAAAAACCAGTTATTATAAAAATGAAGAATTTCTTAAGTTTTGAATGAATTTCATCACTATGACGTGGGGTGATTTCCTAGGGGCGTCCGATGAGCCGCGTTGCTCCAATCAAGCTATATACATTGCTACGTTTCAACAAGTGTAATAAGCCAATAGCAATAAAAAAGATTGTATTGTATGACTTGTTCTCAAACCTTTTTTCGCCCTCCTAATGTCAATACAACAATACCACCTAATAACATTACAACACCAATCCAGGAAGTCATACTTAAATATTCCCCTACTAAAAATACACCGAGGATCGCTGCAGTTAAAGGCTCTGCTAGTGATAGTGTAACAGCCGTCGATGAATTAACTTTCTGTAGACCATTTAAAAACAGCAAATAGGCCACGCTTGTACACATAATCCCCATGAAAAGCATCGTCCATAAGTTATGTGTAACGGCTAACCAGCTAAAACCTTCACTTATCGAAAATGGCAGTAAAAATAACGTACAAATTGAAAACGTCATCGCCACTGCTGGTAGTGCCTCCTCTTGTGTCATAAGCTTTTTACTAATATTTGTGTACAATGCAAAGGAGAGACCTGCACAAAGAGCTAGTCCGATACCTCCCATATGAACAGCCTCTTCCCTATTATTAACAAATAATAAAATACACCCGAGTATGGCCATTATCGTTGCTATTCCCCACACCTTTGTTGGCCGTGTTTTCCATAGTATCCATTCCAAAACACCTGAAAATACAGGAGCACTACCAATCGTTGCAACTGTTCCAATAGCTACACCCGTTAGACGAATTGATGAGAAAAAAAGACCTTGAAATATTGCAATACTCGCGGCAGCTAAAATTGTCCATTTCCACGACCATTTACGAAAGTTAATTTTACGTAGCAAAATAGTAATAGCTAATAATAGTCCGCCACCAATCGCAGAACGAACTGTTGCTACTGCTATCGGAGATGTTCCATCATCTAAAAATGTTTGTGCAGTTCCTGTCATGCCCCACAATATAGCCGCTAGTAGCACGAAAAATGGATACATTTTTTATTTCCTCCTCGACCTTTACACTCATTAACATTAATAATACAGATTTATCCAAAATCAAACAATTACCATATTTCTTTTTCTTTCTTTTAAAGGGACGTTATAATAAAAGCAACAAAAGGAGCGAAAATTATGTATAAAACAATTGAAGAAACAGCCATTGAACTTGGTATGCCAGAGGATCAAATACTGCGCCTAGTTTATGAGGGACGTATCCGCTCAGTGTATGATGGGGACCAAATACTGATTAATAGCGGACAGTTCAGCACATACTTTGAGCAGTTAGATCGCATTAAAGAGGAAATCGAAATTTGGCGTAATACACCTATTCCCGAGGATATTGATGTTAAAGATGAGGATTAAAAAATGCCTATCATTCAAACAAATGAATGATAGGCATCTATACGTTCTTCACCTATTATATTGTTACTACAAATCCAGCTCGCTTACCGATAATTTCCGCATAATCCTCAACCATCACACTCGCTGTTGGATACATACCTGCTCCAGGTCCAATAAGCGTTAATGTGCCAATATAATTTGTATCCAACGCTACAGCATTATTGACGTCATCAACTGGATAAAGTGGGTGTTCTTTATCCACTAATTGTGGACCAACTTTTGCGAAGACTTTACCATCAGCCAGCTTCTCAACCTCAGCAACGTGGCGGTAACGCAAGCCCCTTTCACACGCTTCTTTCACTTGCTCTGCTGAAATACTATCAATCCCAATCACTTCTACATCTGCCCAATCTGGTTGTTCACCAAATGCCAAAGCACTTAAAATCATTAATTTTTTAAAGGCATCCTGGCCTGATATATCATTATATGGATCTGCCTCTGCATACCCTAAATTTTGTGCCTCTTTTAAAGCTCTTTCGAACGACCAGCCTTGAGAACGCATCTTCGTTAAAATATAGTTGGATGTGCCATTTAAAACGCCCTGAATACGACTAACATCATTGACAAGCAAAATGTTTTTCATCGTTTTAATAACAGGCACACCACCAGCTGTTGTTGCCTCAAAGCCTACAAAAACACCGTTTGCTTTGGCAAGTTCCTGCAGCTCTAAGCCTCGCTTTGCAAACATTACTTTGTTAGCCGTGATGACATGACATTTATGTTCAACAGCGCGCTTTAAGTAAGTAAATGCTGGTTCCTCATTCACGATCGCCTCAAAAACAACTTGCATACCCGGTTCTGCTACGACTTCATCCATACTAGTTGTCATTAAATGCGCTGTACCCGGTACACGTTCACGGCTAGCGTCTGTCACTAAAATTTTCGCTACTTCCAGCTCAATTCCTAATTTATTTTTAAGCTCTTCACGCTTTTCGTTTAATATATGGTAAATTCCTTGACCTACCGTTCCAAATCCTAATATAGCTGCCTTTATAGTTGCCATTCCTGTATTCCCTCCAACTTACATTCCGCAGTTTCATTAAATTTATTTCGCCTTAGCTTATTTCGTACAGATTTTGAATTGTGCGCCGACTTTACAAAGCAGGTCAGATTGCCGTATTTCTAATACTTCATTTTCAGTCATATATTTAGTCGTGGTATTTTCGCTCTCACCATCTGTGGAAGTTCTTTATAGCTGACGCTTCCGGTACAAAAAATATTTGCTGAAAGAAGTTAAAAAATATGTGAAACACAAACAAATTCAAATAATTCAAAATTCAACTTAAAGAAAATTGTAACGCAAATACATACATTGCACAAGAAAAATCTTTCTAGGATGGACATTTGTTTTCCCTAGACGTGCAAAAGAAATCGTTTTCATCCCTTTTATCATATAATTTTTCAGTAGTTCTATAATATTTGAACAAAAAATGACGATTCCCGCTTCCGTGACACCCGCTGATAGAAGTTAAAAAATGAATGCCTTTCTTCTATTATATATATGTATGTTAAGACATCCAAAAGAAGTGTTCTTTTGAAATATAGTACTAAAAATATTTAAAAGGTATGCCAGTCTATCTCTTCACTTTTTAAAAAAGCTCATTCCCTGTAGCAGCAGAGAATGAGCACAAATTATATGAGGGATAATTAACTAGCTTTTGCTAGCAATTTATAACGATATTTTGTTAATGCTTGTTGTACTAGTCCTATTTCTTCTTGCGTAAGATTTGGTATTGCATACGTACGTTCAACTAATTGGAATGTACCGTATTTTAAGTAATACTCTGTCGCAGGTAGAGGTATATGACTTGCTCCATAGCTTTTATAAGCTTCGAAAACTTCTTTTACTGTATAATCTTCCTCTTTGGCATAAATGATTTCCTGAAAAGCAGAATGTCCAAAGGTTTGTTGCCATTTACTATCAACCGATGCAAGTATGTTTTGAATGGACATGTTGTTCACAAACACATGACCTTCATTTAACTCATAAATAAGATAAGATGCAATGTTTTGTGCACTATAAACATTTCCCATTGAAAACACTCCTTTATCATCAGTTTTTAGTTAAGAGTAGTTGCGGGCTGAGCAACTACCCCTCTTCACATATTCAAAAGTGGGGGAGCACTTTGAAAACAAATTGGTTCTAGGTTGGTAGCCTTTAGAACGTTTAACTTATTTCCTAGTATAATACAAGGATTTAAATAAATCAATAATACTTATAAAATTACTAGGTATTATTCGTGAATATTTTCAAATATCTTACCGAATGAGGCAAGCGGTTGATGCCGCAACGTTTTACGTATTACCAAATGAGGCCTATCGAATGAGAAAATACGTAAACGCTACAACATTAGCCAATTTTCATTAAGCTTCTATTGTTTGTTGAGAAGCTGTTACTTGTTCAATAGCTTGTTCTAAATCTGCAATAATGTCCTCTACTGCCTCTAAACCGATTGATAAGCGAATGAGCGACTCGGTTACGCCAGTTTGGATTAACTCTTCAGCTGATAGTTGCTGATGCGTAGTAGATGCCGGATGAATAATTAATGATTTGGCATCCCCTACATTTGCTACGTGCGAGAATAATTTCACACTATCAATTAGTTTACGCCCTGCTTCACGTCCACCTTTAATACCGAATGTAAGCACTGAACCGAAGCCATTTCTCAAATATTTTTTTGCTAAATCATGAGTAGGAAAATCTTCTAAGCCATTGTAATTTACATATTCCACAGATGGGTGGTTTCGTAAATATTCAGCTACTGCCAATGCATTTTCATTGTGTTTTGGAATACGCAAATGAAGCGTTTCTAAACCTTGTAATAAATTAAATGCTGCATCTGCACTCAACGTTGGTCCAAAGTCGCGTAGTAATTGTACACGCAGTTTTGTGGCAAATGCAGCCTCTGCTGTGTCAATACCATAACGCAAACCGTGATAAGAAGCATCTGGCTCAGTAAAGCCTGGGAAACGTCCACGAGTCCAATCAAACTTTCCTGCATCTACTACAACGCCGCCTAAAGTTGTACCATGTCCGCCAATCCATTTTGTTGCGGAATGAACGACGATATCTGCACCGTAGTCAATTGGTGTAGAGCCATATGGTGAAGCAAATGTGCTATCAATAATTAATGGTAAGCCGTTTTCATGTGCTATATTCGCTACTGCTTCGATGTCTAGCACTTTTAAACTTGGGTTACCGTAAATTTCAGCGAACACCGCTTTTGTTTTATCAGTAATAGCTGCTCGGAAATTTTCTGGATTTGTTTCATCTACAAAATTCGTTTTAATACCGTAGTTTGGTAGTGTATTGGCAAATAAGTTATAAGTACCTCCATATAAAGAGCTAGCTGCGACAATTTCATCCCCTGCCCCTGCAAGATTTAAAATTGAAAATGCAATAGCTGCTGCACCAGATGAAAGTGCTACCACTGCTGTACCGCCTTCTAATAAAGCGACGCGTTTTTCAAAAACATCTACAGTTGGGTTTGTAATTCGTGTGTAAATATTGCCAGCTTCCTCTAAGGCAAAAAGACGTTGCGCATGAGCAGTGTCTTTAAAAACGAATGCCGTTGAGCGATATACGGGCACTGTACGAGATCCTGTTACCGGGTCTGGCTCCTGGCCACCGTGTAACAGCAATGTTTCTGGTTTAAAATTTGTCATTATATACCTCCAAATGGTTATTTTTTTACGATGGTACCGGAGATGAGGAGGATTTTTTCAGTAGAAAACAAAAACCCTCTTCAGTAAGAAGAGGGTTGCGGTTGCAAGTTTTCCTCCCCTTATCTGCCAGATCCAAGTAAGAATCTGTAGGAATTAGCACCTTAGCAAGTTTGTCACTTACTGGTTGCCGGGCATCATAGGGCCTATCCCTCCGCCGCTCTTGATAAGAGTATGTGATTCAATTTCCATCGTTGTTACAAAGTATAAACACAGACTTTTTTTCTGTCAACACTAAAATTTTATTTTTTCCGAAACTTCTGTCTGTTTATATACGTATTACGAACGCATACACTATTTTAGTATTTATTGGTTTATCACCAAAAGTTTGGGATGAAATTTGTTAAAACGTATGCCATTTATCTTCATTCAGTAGAAGACCCCCACCTCTGAAAGCGGAATGAATTGTACGGGCACAATTCAAAAATCCGGACGCATTGTTTATCTGTGCGAAAGCGTAGCGACAGCGACAGCAATGCGCCCAGCCGGAACGGAAATCAATCCCACGTTATGGTGATGAGCCTATTTATTTCGAAAGGAGGACTTTTATGGTAAAAGCCGTTATCATTTTTCTACTTGTTGGTTATTTAATTGGCTGTATCCACGGCTCTAAAGTAGCGCAGTTTTTATCCGGGGTAGATTTAAAAAAGACTGGGCATGGCAATGCAGGTGCTTCCAATGCAACTCTTTCTCTTGGATGGAAATACGGCGTATTAGTTGCACTTATCGATATCGGTAAAGGTGTAGCAGCTATTATAGGCGCCCATTTCTATCTAGCAGATGCAACACACTTAACAGAAGTACAAGTTTGGTTCTTAAGCTATGTCATAGCTGCTGGTGTCATCCTAGGTCATAATTTTCCATTTCACATGGGCTTCAATGGCGGTAAAGGAACTGCATCAATCATAGGAATATTACTTGCAGTTGATTGGAAAATTGGTTTATTTGCACTTATTTTATTTGTTATTTTTTCTTTCGTGACGAACTATTTAATTGTCGGTGTACTTGAATTTTATCTTGTTTTTTGTACAGCAACATATTTATGGATTCCTGGAGTAGGCCCAACGATTATAGCTCTACTACTTTTTAGCATAGCAATCATTTTGCATATCGAAAATATCAAACGCTTAATTCAGGGAACTGAGCCAAAAGTGACTTCTGCATTTAAGAAAAAGAAATAATATTACTTTAGGGTTTTTGTCCTTTCTATGACCACATATTTTCTCGCAATCGCCTATTATTGCTATAACTAGAGAGTATTTCATATAAGATTTTTATTTACAATAAATATACAAATTACTTTCTTAAAAAAGCATATTACTAGCCGATGTTATGGAAAATAATAGTTATTGATAGAAGAAAGGATGAAAAAAGTATGTCTACTTCTGAACAAGCAAAACCGAAACGTAATTTGAAACCGCTCTGGATTGGATTAGCCTTTGCTTCACTGATTATCATTACTTTTTTACCTAACAACGGCGATTTACCTATAGCTGGACAACGAGCCTTGGCCATCTTAGCTTTCGCAGTCATCCTTTGGGTTACAGAAGCAGTATCCTATCCCGTTAGCTCTACCATGATTATTGCACTCGTTACAATTTTATTAGGTCTAGCTCCGTCAATGGAAGATCCAACGACACAACTTGGAACATCAGAAGCGCTAAAATTGGCATTAAGCGGGTTTAGCAATTCTGCAGTTGCACTAGTAGCCGCAGCTCTTTTCCTAGCAGCAGCTATGCAAATTACCAATTTACATAAACGTCTTGCGCTATGGATACTTTCACTAGTTGGGACAAAAACAAAAGCCATTGTATGCGGTGCTATTTTAGTATCGATAGCACTCGCATTCTTTGTCCCTTCTGCTACTGCACGTGCAGGCGCAGTTGTGCCAATACTACTAGGAATGGTAGCAGCATTTGGTTTACCACGTGATAGTCGACTTGCTGCTTTACTTGTCATTACCTCTGTGCAAGCTGTCTCCATTTGGAATATCGGTATTAAAACGGCGGCAGCTCAAAATATGGTCGCTTTAAATTTCATCAAAGAACAGTTTGGTGTGGATATTTCTTGGGGTGCTTGGTTACTTTACGCTGCCCCCTTCTCAATCATCATGTCAGTGGCTCTATTTTTCATTATGATTACACTGATTAAGCCTGAAACGAATAATATTGAAGGTGGTAAGGATGTCATTAAAAAGCAGCTTGCGGATCTTGGTCCATTAAAAGCTCCCGAAATTCGGTTAATCATAACATCGGTAGTTTTACTATTTTTCTGGGCTACTGAAGGAAAACTTCATCCATTCGACACTACAACAGTCACAATCGTTGCAATTGCCATTTTATTAATGCCAAAAATCGGGGTCTATACTTGGAAGGAAGTTGAACCGCATATTCCTTGGGGAACAATTATCGTCTTTGCAGTAGGAATTATGCTAGGAACGGTTTTACTTAATACACAAGGCGCATCATGGTTATCTGATAAAGTATTCGGTTCACTCGGTTTAGATTCTATGCCAATTCTAGCAACAATCGCAATTGTTACTTTATTTAATATTCTTATTCACTTAGGCTTTGCGAGTGCAACAAGTTTAGCATCCGCACTTGTGCCAGTATTTATCGTTTTAGCTTCAACGTTAACGGCCAATGTCGATCAGGTTGGATTCGTTATCGTGCAACAATTCGTTATTAGCTTTGGCTTCCTCTTACCTATTAGTGCACCACAAAATATGCTTGCCTACGGTACAGGAGCGTTTACAACAAAGGATTTCTTAAAATCTGGTATTCCATTAACGATTTTTGGATACCTCCTAGTTCTGCTATTCTCCGCAACGTATTGGAAATGGATTGGATTATTGTAAGAAGGAAATTTGTAGCTAGACTTTTCTGTGGGCACCTGATCACTTCGGGGCCCACCTGAACGTTTTGTCGGCTTACCTGATCACTTTGCTGGCCTACCCGATCACTTTGTCGGCTTACCTGATCACTTTGGGGGCCAACCCGATCACTTCGCTGGCCAACCTGATCACTTCGCCGGTCCACCCGATCACTTTGACAGCTAAAAAAAGCCTTGAAGGAACAAGTCAACTGTCCTTCAAGGCTTTCTTCAATTTATTATTTCGACAACGCAGGGTCCTTCATCGTCCCATTTTTTGCGTAATTTACATGCCATGAAAGTGCTTTTTCGAGATTGTGTGGCGTTTGGTGCCCACCTGTTGCTTCATTGGCATCGTTAAAATACTTCCATAATTGTTCATGATATTCTGGGTGTGCACAGTTATCGATAATAAGCGCAACTCGTTCTTTTGGCGCAAGCCCACGCAAGTCTGCTACTCCCTGCTCTGTTACGATTACGTCTACATCATGTTCTGTATGGTCTACATGGGATACCATTGGGACGATACTAGAAATATTTCCGCCTTTTGCGTAAGATTTTGTGACGAAAATACCTAATCGTGCATTACGCGCAAAGTCTCCAGAACCGCCGATTCCATTCATCATTCTTGTGCCAGAAACATGCGTAGAATTCACATTCCCGTAAATATCTACTTCAAGCGCCGTATTCACGGAAATTAACCCGAGTCGGCGAATGATTTCTGGTTGGTTAGAGATTTCTTGCGGACGTAATACTAATTTATCTGCATATTTTTCAAAATTACTATAAACTCGGTTTCCAACTTCCTCGGAAAGAGTAATAGAAGTAGCAGATGCAAAGCTTACCTTGCCTGCATCTATTAATTCAAATACCGCATCTTGTAGTACTTCTGAATATACTTCCAAGTTCTCAAACTCAGAATCTTTAAAGCCTAATAATACAGCATTTGCTACTGAACCTACACCTGATTGGATTGGTCGTAAGCTCGTCGTTAAACGACCTACTTTTATTTCCTCACGTAAGAAATTTAATAAATGGTTGGCCATAATATCTGTTTCTTCATCAGCAGGAACGATTGTGGATGGTGCATCTAAAATATCTGAAATAACAATACCTTTTACTTTATCTAAGTCTAGTGGAATGCCAATTGTGCCAAGTCGATCCGATACATCTTGTAATTGAATTGGATCACGTTTCCCCTGTGGTCCTGGTACAAAAATATCGTGCACACCCTCTAATGCATCAAGCTGAGCTATGTTCAACTCTATGATTATTTGGTCTGCCTCTTGCACAAAAATCGGAGAGTTACCAACTGAAGTTGTAGGAATTAGTAAGCCGTCTTCTGTAATGGCAGCCGCTTCAATAATCGCAAAATCAATAGGCCCAATAATACCTTGGCGTACTAGTTCCGCATTATGTGAAAGGTGCGCATCAACGAATGTAATTTCACCTCTATTGATTTTATTACGAATACCGGCATCTGCTTGGAAAGGCCCGCGTTTACGAATAACGCCAGCTTCTGCTAAGTATTGGTCAACTTCAGGACCTAGCGAAGCACCTGTATATACATCTACCTTGAAGCTCTCTTTTTTAGCTTTCTCTACAAGTGCCAGAGGGACCACTTTAACGTCACCAGCACGTGTAAATCCGCTCATCCCAAGTATCATACCATCCTCAATCCAAGATGCTGCTTCTTCTGCTGTTACAACCTTACTCCGTAGCTGTTCATTACGAAGCTTTTTCGCTAACTTTTCTTCCATCCCTTATTCCTCCATCCCACTTTATTTTTGTTCAACTAGATTACTAGGCTTAATCCACTTGGTATATACATCCATTTGTTGTAAATCCAAACAAATAAACCACTCACACTTAATTCTATATTATTTAGAATTTTTAATCTATATCAAATGAAATATTTAATTTTACGAGAAATATTATGCATTCGCACTTTTCTCACAAATAATTTCAACATCTAATAAATTCGATTTTGAAGAAAAAGCGTGATATGCTCTTGATATATAAGGGGAAAAGGAGATTTTTTAGATGGTTAAACAATTATTACGTAACCACTCTTCGGTTCGTATTTATGATGGAAATCAAATTTCAAAAGAAATTATTGAAGAATTAATTGCCACTGCACAAATGGCTGCTACATCACATTTTGTACAAGCTTACAGTGTTATTTGGGTAACAGATGAAGAGAAAAAGGAAAAATTAGGTTTACTCTCTGGTAATCCCCGTCAATACGAAACTTCTGGCGGTGCCTTTGTCTTCTGTGTAGATTTCAAACGTCTTCAAACTGCAGGCAAATTAGAAGGTGTAGACATCGTGGCGGATTCGGCAGAAAACGTACTTGTTGGAGTAGCTGATGTATCATTATTCGCGCAAAACTTTGTCATTGCGGCAGAGTCTATGGGATATGGTATTTGTTATATTGGCGGAGTGCGTAATAAGCCTGAGGAAATAAGCGAATTATTCAATCTACCTGATTATGTATTCCCGCTATTCGGCTTAACAATTGGGGTTCCTGCTCGTCGCAATGAAGTAAAACCTCGTTTACCGGTTGCAGCAGTATTACATGAAAATGAATATAATGCAGAAAAATACGAGGAGCTTTTACCGGCTTACAACGACACAATGGAAACATACTACAATAATCGTTCATCAAATCGAAAAATTGATAACTGGACTAAGCAAATGGCGGATTTTTTAATTGATCAACGCCGTCCTCATATCAATGAATTTTTAGCAAAAAAAGGTTTCAATTGGAAATAATTTTCTGTGTGGAGTTACTATCGTATGATAGTAACTTCACTTTTTTCATATACGCCCCCATTCTAGTATTTTTTGTCTTTAGCCGTATGTTAAATTTAGGTATAAATTAAACGAAAAGACACTTTCTTTTTCCAGCAATTCTATTACTATTAATAGATGATACCAATATAAAAAGGAGCTATGTAAATATGTCCTATGTCAATAAACATCTTGCTCGTATCTTAGAACAACAACATAAGCGAAGTGTAAGAGGTTTATTTTTTAAAATCCAAGATTTAAATAATGATTGCACATTATTAAGAAAGCGACTTGAGCCACATATCGACTTAACTGTTTATAAGAATGCTATTGATTATGTCAATCAATTCGTTGCCCACACTACTATCCTCAACTTAAAATTCATTACAAATACGCAAAATCTAGAGGTGGTTGTGTTACATACCCTTTTATTAGCGCATATTTTAGACAACGAAAACTCTTATTCTTTTGAGTATGAACATACATTACTTCAAGGGTACATACATGAAATATTTGAATTAAATGATCATGCTAAGACACTTTATACTAATCACCAGGAAAAAATGTTTCACTATATGGAATCTCAACCAACATAAAAAAGACGATCTTCGTAGCGCAGTACTACTAGATCGTCTTTTAGTTTTAGATTATCTTTTTTCTTCTACTTGTAATCCTTTAATAATCAGTGATCGAACTGGTAAGAACTGCTCTCCTGTGTCACCATAAGTGAGAATTACATCATCACCTTCTTGTAAATAAATTGCAAGTGGTTCTGTTTCTGAACTTACTACATAGTTCTCTCCGTTATCTAGTAAAAATGATGCAACTGTAAAGTCACCGAGACGTTCTTTGTATACGCGAAGCACCTTTCCACTTGCATTTTTTTCTTCGGCATGTGAGCTACCTTCAACCGTATTGCCACCTCGACTTAAGGCAGTTTTATACAATTTTAATGCCTCTTTAGGAGTTGGCGCATAAACGGAAATTTCAGGATTTGCCGCGGACACGATGAAATAATTTTGTAAGAAACCATTTGAATCAAGCACCGCTGTTAGCCAACTAGCTTCACCGTAGAAGTTATACAATACTGGCATTTTCCCAGTCCATTTTTTCTCGATAAATTTCTTCTCAATTATTTGCAAATTACCTTGTGAATCCATATAAGAAGAATCTAAATTTCCTGTATAATAGGTTGCTTCACCTGTTCGAGCATTTGTTAATGAATAGCCAAGCATCGAATCGACACCCTCTTTAGGACTCGTAAAGTCTGTGAAATAATACATATCACCTTTCTCGTCAAAAATTGGGCTGACATTTGACTCTGTTCCCTCATCAGAAGGAAGTTTTACATCTTTCTTACCAAATCTACTGTTCCAAAATCCGTGAACATAATTACCGAAATAGCTATTTTGTAAACTTACTGTCTCAGGCGAAACTGCTCCGTCAATAAACTCTGGGACATCTGCTAGCTTGATCACCTCAGATTTTCCTGTCAGCGCATCTACAAGCACTATCCCTTTTACATCGAAGCCATTACGTCCTGTAATAAAATCACCGTATGATTGGATGTAATATGGCTTACCTTCATCATCCACTTCAAGCTGTACATCCCCGTAAAAAATAAGGTAAGGATTTTGTAAACGTATATGTCGCTCTAAATTTGCATTTAAGAAAGCAGAAGGAACATACTTCATTTCTTGCTCAACAAATTTAGGATTATCCGCTGAATCCGTTGCACTCATGGTAAAGTAACCAGGTGTCGTCCCACCATTCATCCATTTAAAAAAGCCTGAAAACTCAACTGGAGCTATATAAACATACTCGCCATTTACTTTTTGAATTTGTAGGCGTCCTAACTCATAATAACTTGTATTCGGTACTTGCCCGAACGCTTTTTTCATCTTATTACGCGCAAATTGAGGAGGCACACTAGCTGGCGTTTTTGTTTCATCAAACGGTTTTATTTCAACCTCTTGCTTCATGTCAGCTGATTTGAATTTTTCGTTAGCATTCCATAAAGGTGCTGATAATACATACACTGCAATACCTAAACTAGCTAAAAATAAAACACCTTTTATTTTTCTCTCAATGCCACTTGCAAGAAGCGCACCACCTAATGTTAATAGAATAATAGCTGGCCAAAAAGCAAGCCAGTTTACGTCCATTTTTGTCACATATACTGTTATACCTGTAGCTAAAAATCCTAGCACAAATACACCTATAAAGAAGTATCCAATTACCTTTTTAGATCCGTCTTCTCGCTTTTTCGTTATAAGCGGTGTTAATAAAACACTCGCAATTAGTCCAATAATTGCCGAAGCTACTATTAGCTTGGTCATTTCGTTCACCCTCTCTTAGCTGACTGTCTACTTATTTACGGCTACATATCAAAAAAGTTTCATACATAAGATGCGTATAGTAAACTCTTTATATAGCATCTAAAACTTTGTATAAAGGAAATTGTAACACAGATAAAGAATTTTAAAGAAAAGGAGCTGAGAAGTTTGTCTAAAAAAATATTAATACCATTCATTATTTTGTTTGGCCTCTATTATATTTTTTTCTTTTCCCATATTGCAGAAAGCTTGAAACTTGTCTTTAAAGTCATTCCAATGCTTTTAATCATTATTTTAGCGGCTACACCAAAAAATTTAGGCATTAAAAAATATCAACTACTGATTGTCATCGGACTTGTGTTTTGTATGGTCGGTGATTATACGCTCCAGTGGTTTCTAGTTGGGCTAACAAGTTTCTTAATCGGACATATTTTTTATATCCTTGCCTTCTCTTCTACGAATGAACGACAAGTACCCACTTGGGCGAAGATTGTATTACTTGTTTATGGAGGAAGCATGGCTGTGTGGATTGTAGGTACAGTGTTTTCATCAGGAGAGGTCGTTCTTGGTTTCGCAGTAATTGCCTATATTTCGGTTATATTAACGATGGGTTGGACTGCAATTCGAACAGGTTCCACTCTTGCAACAATTGGAGCTATGCTATTTATCGCATCAGATTCCTATTTAGCTATTGATAAATTTGTTATGCCTTTACCATTTTCACACGAGTTTATTATGCTGACATATTATAGCGCCCAAATACTTATTGCGTTAAGCATCCTTCAATATTCCGAAATCCGAAGTAAAGTGTTACAATAATATCAATTACGCCTCGGCATAATTGCGTCCGAAGGCTTAAAGAAGTTACACATACACATTAGGAGGCCATACTTATGAAAGAACAAGTAATCGAGCGTTTAATTCGTTATGCAAAAATTGATACACAATCTGATTTCACAAGCGAAACAACTCCTTCAACACAAAAACAATTTGACTTATTGCATGTACTAAAAGATGAACTTGCTGCAATAGGCTTAACTGACATTACATTAGATGAAAATGGTTATTTATTTGCAACACTTGAAGCAAATACAGATAAAAATGTGCCTACTATTGGTTTTTTAGCGCATGTCGACACTACAACAGATTTTACTGGCACAAACGTGAATCCACAGCGCATTGACAATTATGATGGTGGAGATATTCAGCTAAACGAAAATCTAGCGATGTCGCCAACAGATTTTCCTGAGCTAAAAAATTATGTAGGTCAAACGTTAATTACAACGGATGGTACGACATTATTAGGCGCTGACGATAAAGCTGGTATCGCTGAAATTATGACTGCCATGGAATACTTAATAAATAATCCTTCGATTAAACATGGTAAATTACGTGTAGCCTTTACGCCTGATGAAGAAATTGGCCGCGGTCCTCACAAATTTGATGTAGCTGCATTTGGAGCCGAATATGCTTATACGATGGATGGCGGACCTCTTGGCGAGCTACAATACGAAAGCTTTAATGCAGCAGGTGTAAAAGTCGTGACAACAGGTACGAGTGTACACCCTGGTTCTGCAAAAAATAAAATGGTCAATGCGATTACAATGGCGATCGCCTTCCAAAATGAAATGCCTACTGATGCAGTACCAGAAAAAACAGATGGCTATGAGGGCTTCATTCACTTAATGGGCTTTAAAGGTGCTATCGAGCATACTGAGCTTTCCTATATCGTTCGTGACCACGACCGTCAAAAATTCGAGGCGAAAAAACAATTAATGCTTGATGCTGCGGCAAAAATTAAAGCTCAATATGGTGAAGATGCTTTAAGCATTACAATTGAAGATCAATACTATAATATGGGCGAAAAAATTGAGCCTGTAAAAGAAATCGTTGACATTGCACGCATAGCAATGGAAAAGTTAGATATTACTCCAATTACATTACCAATCCGTGGCGGTACTGATGGTTCACAGCTTTCTTACATGGGCTTACCAACACCAAATATTTTTGCAGGTGGCGAAAATATGCACGGTAAATTCGAATATGTATCTGCGGAAACAATGGAAAAAGCAACACAAGTTATTATTGAAATCGTACAGCTATTTGAAGAACAAGCAAAATAGTAATTGCGAAGAAGGGTTTGCCCCTTCTTCGTAATTTTTTCGAGATAAATAACTGAATTTTCAAATTACATAAAAGGTTTTGAGGTGAATTTTAATGAAAGAAATTGCATTAGGCGTTTTAGCCTCACTATTTTTTGCTGTTACATTTATATTAAATCATGCAATGGAAATGCAAGGGGGTAGTTGGCTATGGAGTGCCTCTCTGCGCTATTTCTTCATGCTTCCATTTTTACTTGCCATCGTCTTTTTTCGAAAAGGCTATTCCCAACTATCAGATGAAATGAAAGCACAACCAGTACCTTGGCTGCTTTGGAGCTTTATTGGGTTCGTTTTGTTCTATGCACCACTAACATTTGCAGCAGCATTCGGCCCAGGCTGGCTCGTTTCTGGAACGTGGCAATTGACAATTGTCGCTGGCGTATTACTAGCCCCCCTATTTGTTTCAGTAGTGGCTGGGAAAACTGTACGTCAAAAAATACCGCTAATTTCATTACTAATTTCATGTGTCATTTTAGTCGGCATTTTACTTATTCAAATACCACAGGCACAGTCCGTTCCATTCAAAAGTTTAATGCTTGGCATTTTACCTGTAGTAGTTGCAGCATTTGCCTACCCTCTTGGTAACCGCAAAATGATGGAAATCTGCGGCGGACGCATCGATACATTTCAACGCGTACTAGGCATGACCATCGCCTCGATGCCCGCATGGATTATTATGGCCATTTATGCACTGGCGACGGTCGGGCTTCCTTCAAGCAGCCAAGTGATGCAATCGTTGCTTGTAGGTATAAGCTCTGGTGTCATCGCGACAACTTTATTTTTCATTGCAACTGACCGTGTTCGCGATCATCAAGGCAAACTTGCCGCAGTTGAAGCAACACAATCCACTGAAATACTTTTTGTCATTATTGGTGAAGTATTATTACTCGGCATTGCATTCCCAGATCCAATTGCTCTTGCCGGCCTAGGCGTCATTATTGTTGGCATGCTATTACATAGTTACTATACGATGATACTAGGGAGAAAAAGTGCTGTCTCTTCATAGCAGTCCGCACACAGTGGACTGCTTTTTTCGCGGAATTTGGAGTTTATCGGAATACTTTGAGCATTTAATCTCCCCCCACGTTGTGATGAGGATTTCATTTTTATCGGAAAGATTTGAAGATTTATCGGAACATAATCTCATTTTATCGGAACAATTTCAGTATTTATCGGAACAATTGCAGTTTCTTATAATTTGAAAATCATTGTTTTAGATGTTCCTACTACTTCATAATCTTTAAAGCCTAATTTGTTGTAAATATTAATTGCAGAACTATTTTCAAGGTCTACACTAAGAGAAAGGGTTTGATATCCATCATCCTTTGCTTGTTGAATTATTTTAAGCATAAGTGAAGTTCCCAAGCCCCTTCCTCTTACCTCTTTCGAAACAGCGATTCCTATTTCAGGCGTATTGCAATCAATGTAACCATAACTTTTATTAGTTTCATCAAATAATCTATACCAGACTGCACCAATCATTTGATTTTCTCGGTTGAAGGCAATCAAAGCTTTGTCTCCCACTTCCCCCCAACCTTCATGATATTTCTTTATGTCAGGCGAATTTAGCAATGCCTCTTTTGATGGTTTATTTTCAGGAATGTGTATTGATTCATATAACATATCTTGAAAGAACTCAAACTCGTTTTCATTACCTTCGAAGTTTTTAATAGAAAACATGAAATAATCCCCCTTCCTGCAACTATATGCATTCAGGGGGATTATATATTAAATTGTAATTTTCGGGACAATATATATACATTGATTGGAGTGAAGGCTGGGTGACTCCTTGGGGATCAGCGTCACAGATGACCCCTGCAGCGCACTCTTACCTAGCAGAAACAGAAATCAACCCACGTTACGTTGACGATTTCATTTTTATAGGAATACTTTGGGCATTTATCGGAACATTCTCTCGTTTTATCGGAACAATTGCAGTTTCAATCCCCAAAAAAACGACTCAATCACAATGGATGAGTCGTCTGAAGATTTCACGTTCCCAAAAAATGAGGGGGGTTTTAGGAGCGTCTATCATGAACTAGCAAACTTCTGGAGAAAAGTAGCTAAAGTTCATCCTCCCTACACTGTATTGTAGAAGAGGAATAATCTTTATACGATAATGATAATCATTATCAATTAAAATGTCAACATTAATCTGAAAATTTTTTAAAGTTTTTAATGACTACACCTTTTGTAATTGCAAATAATTAAGCTATAGAGGTTTCGATAATCAAAACCAACTTTTCAGATATGTTTAATTAATTTTACTATATTGCATTCCATTTGTGAAGCAAAAATGATTAATTTATAATTGAAGCAGAAGATTGAAAGAAAAGGTGATGACAATGCCAGCATTAACGATGGATCAAGTTCG
Organism: Lysinibacillus sp. fls2-241-R2A-57; assembly: GCF_030209535.1. Lineage (NCBI taxonomy): Bacteria > Bacillati > Bacillota > Bacilli > Caryophanales > Bacillaceae > Lysinibacillus > Lysinibacillus sp. fls2-241-R2A-57. The sequence goes on along the minus strand of NZ_JARVRU010000076.1, from coordinate 13,860 downwards.
ACAATTGAATTCCTATAGCATTTATACAACAGAACCAAAGCGAACATTATTTACTTTAGCAGATATACATAAAGACTTTTACCATCCTGACTTTTTAAACCTGATGATGGGAATTACAGATGCAGCAACGGAAACGGCCGCTATTTCTCACTTTGCACGCCGCTACGGTATGTTTTTCGCTATGCAACTATACATGCTTGCCGCCTATGACGAAGTGTGGGATGGTAAACCAATCGAGCTTCGCTTTGATGCAGCAAAAGAATTCAACAGCTTTACAGTCGCTATGTTTGTAAACCCAAATGATTGGCGTTATGTCGATGAAGATGAACGCCAGGCAGTTATTGAGAAGATCTTATATGATGGGCATGTTATCGTTCAACAGCTTCGTAAAGTAACGTCTATTTCCCCTCTCACTATTTGGGAGAATTTCTTTGGATATTTACTTTGGCACTATCACATATTGCTTTCTAATCCTGGTTTAGCCGATCAAGCCATGGAGGATATTGAAGCTTTAGAGGATCCTAAAACGTGGGCTCGTTTCTCTAACAAATCGTGGTGGGCACAATATACAGGAGGTCAAAGTCCAACTAATTTAGTGAACGTTCCTGTACGAAAATCATGTTGTTTTTCTAAAGATATACCTGGTTTAATGGCATGTGGCTTTTGCCCGATTAAATAATACCACCGTATATAATAACCAATACAACTTTCAATGAAGATACAAAGGGAATGGAGAGAATTTACAACGCAATCAATCTCATTATCGTCTGCTGGAATGTTCCGATCCACTGAACATTAGCGCGCTATAAAGCAGACGTCATGAAGTACAAATACCGTTCCCTTTTTTTCGAAAGAATCAAATTTGTAAATAATGTGATAGGAAAGGATTAAAAGAATTGCACACTTACACAAATAGTTGAGGATTTAAGGGCTGATAACCCTACATTAAAGTATTTTAGTTTTCACCTTCTTAAAAAAGAATTACGTGCTAAAAACATTAAGACGAATTTCTAAAATGGCCCAATACTTCTTATACAAAAAAGCCCCCCTCCAGTCACATTGGAGCGGGGGTTATTAAACGATTTTGATGAAAATACATGTTTCTCTATGTATGGAAAGAAAAAACGCTTCAAATCAAAAATTATAAGCGAGCTTTTTTCAATAAAACAAATATATCAACTAGTTTCTTTCGGTAGTAATTGCTTCAAACGTTCATCCAAACCAGAAACTTTTAAAGGCTGAATGGCTTTTAAAAATTTACGGACATTCGATTTAGTCTCAATTTCAAAAACAACCAAATAGCAACAAAAGTCCAGTAGCGTATCATGTTGAATGAGCACACTTTCCTCAGCCTCATCTACAGTTATACATAGCTTTGAATCCTGTATAATCTCTCGGATGTCATAATCATTGCTAAAAATGATGGAAGCCCCTAATAACATGGCAGCGGCTAAACAATGCATTTCACCTAAATCGTTTGTATGTTTCAGTGGCCGATCTTCTCTTTTTTTCTTTTCATTTTGATCATCAAACCCTTGTTTCACATCTACTAAGTATCGATTATAGATTTCATATATATCATCTGATAATGTAACTTCATCATCAGGATCAAATAGTATCCAACCGTCTTTTAACTTAGCGTCTACATTTTGCTTTACCTCGTTTAACAACAGTTCATCATACACCATTTTATGAATATAGACCTCATCATATAATGCATCAATCAATTGGAATATGTTAATTATCTTGTATTCTGTTGCAAATATTAATATGTTGGAGTCTATCAATACTTTTCCTTTACGTTTCTTCATCGTTTTCCCCCAGATACAGCGTTTTTTGGTACTGCTCAGCTTGTTTGGGAGCAAACTTTGCCAATTTATTTGCGGCAATTAAAGTATCCAAGCCTATGTGCTCAACATTTTGTTTAACGACATCTTCATAAGCCTTAAAACGGGTCTCTTTCACAGGTTCATCTAAATTCGAATATGGAAACCCTAACTCAATCCGGCTGTCTCTCCACTCATGCTCTGTTCTATTTGCCAACGAACTAGGTATTGTATATCCTAATTCTTTTACTCTGCGAACCATAGCTAAATATGGTACCTGGGCGAAATCTGAAAGATGAATTATGCAACTTTCGATATCATTTAGTTCTGAAAGTTTGTTCCACAAATCTTTTATTAACGCTTTTGGAAGCATTATTGCAGCTGCAAATCGATCCGCAGCACGTTCATGATCAAAAAACTCGTTATCTAAATCTTTGTACTTAGTTAAATGCCACAATTCATGTGAAGCTGTGAAATACCTCGTCCGCAACGGATGATATGTGTTTAAAGCAATAAATTGTTCTTCATTTTCATGGGTTACTGCTACACCAAAGAACTCTTCATCTTCAACGTATTGATAAATAACATTTGCGTACTCTGCCAAAATATGTTCAATTTGACCACCTATAAATAAATCATGTCCATATTTATCATGTAAAAAACTTGTTGCAAATGCCTCCGCTAATACTTCAGCTTGTTCTTTTCGTTCCAACATCTTCCACCTGCTCTTTTAATCCAATATAGTCTTCGATAGCAAACAATAAAGAGTCCAGCTCTCTACGAGAACGTCGATTAGTTAACTTTCCTCTTAAATTTACAGTTAATTTATCTTTTGTTATAACTTCTGATTCCATTAGCTCTTTTGTAGTTAAGTTCATTATTTTTGCTATTTGTTCTATTCTTTCAGGTTTAAGAGTTCGCTCTCCTTTCAATATAAATCCTATTAGTGACTTACTAATCCCCATTTGATCAGCTAACCATTGGTAAGACTTACCCTCCGATTCCAACCATTTCTTCAATCTGGTAATAACTACCTCATATGTGTTCATTCCTAATCGCTCAACTCCTGTCTACATAAACTGTACAATATTTTGTAGATGTCTACAAATATTTATTTTTTAATTCTTTCGTATCAGCTGTATTATTTCTTTTTAGACAACTTTAGTTTCTTGCCACATCATAATTAAGGACTGCTAATATCCCCTCCAAAAATCTAGACTTTCAATTTTTAATTATGAATCGGTTGGTGAAAAGCAAATGGCCACATACTCCAATATGCAACTTGGAACATTTGCAGTTAATGCGATTACAACAGCAGCAATATGTCATCCTCTTATGCCAGATATTCCAGCAGGAGACAAAGGAATATCTTTTGATGGTCATATAGACGTAATGAAAGATGCGTCAGAAAGAAAGGATGCTTTTTTAGGGAAGGTTCCTGTTCAAGTTAAAAGAACTGGCGTTAAACATTTTTCAGGTCTCTACATAACCAGTGGAGCAGTTCTATTTGTTGTAGAGGTAGACGACAAAACCAATACAAAAATATTCTATAGACCAACTATTACCCTTCGAGCTAAAGATGATAATTAATGACTATGGACATCAAAAAATGCGAACGATAGATTTACACGAATTGGATCGAACAACAATTTACTTTGTATGTAAAGGTTTTTTACCTGAATCTCATAAGCAATCAACTAGTCTCATATCATTCCCATTTTGGACGCTTTTAATTCCATCAATTTATTTTGTTTAAATTGTGTAATGGCCTACGATACAACCAATCGGTTAGATTTTTTATACTTGGCAGACAATATTTACTCACTTCATAAAGACGATTAATAGATAAAGATGAAAATATAATTCGAATTAATCAATTACAAATTAAAAAAAGAATAAACATCAAGTCGTATTTCTAATATTCTACCCTTACAAAAAAGCCTTCCCTCTCACAATAAGTAAAAGGTAAGGCTTTTTACTGTTATTTATTTTTCATAAACGACGAACCAATCATTTTGATCCTCATACATAGAAGTACCTACATAGCCCTGCTTTAAAAGCTGTTGCTGACCAACTGTATCCCCCATCGATATCGTCTTCTTTTCTGTACAGGTTGATAGCTCTTGTCGCAAGTCTTTATAGAAAATGTAACGTAGCTTATCTACATACTTAACTTTTAATCCCTTTACCACTAATCCTTGAGAAAATTTATCTTTTAAGCTCGGGATATTATATGGCTTTACGGTTGAGCATACATAATCATATTTTTCTAAATCGATATGACTCATGACCACTTTGGCTAATGTTTTTTGTAGACCATAGCCACGATATATTGGTGAGACATTCGATATTTCTTGATATAATACGCGATTGAATTCATCCTCGGCAATTCCACAATCAAAGCCAAGGTGCTCATCATCGACAGGGGGATTTAATAGTGCACGGAAGGCAATTAACTCATCACCGACGTAAGCACCTATCATCATGCCATTGCCGCTTAAAATATAGTCAAATTCCTCCGTGCTTAATGGTTGTAATATACTTTGGTCGGCTAATGATTCATACACCTCAAGCTGTAATTTCTCAATTTCCTCTAAATGTTGAAAATTTAAAGTTGTCACAAAAAACGGCGTTTCACCAAGCTTGCCTTCATAAATTTTTTCCATTTTACCGTCTCCTTACGCTGTTACAGTTGTTGAGAATTTACATAATTCTTTAAGAATCTCTTCATCTACGTCCACACCTAATCCTGGTTTTTCATTTAAGCAGATGAATGGAACATCATAGTGTAAGTTTCCGACATCCTTAGAGAATTTTAATGGACCTGTTAATTCTACACTTGTCATTATTTTTTTAGAGAATGCTACATGGAAGCCAGCTGCTGAGCCAACTGATGATTCTACCATTGAACCGATCTGACATTCAATGCCAGCCATTTCAGCCATAACTGCTAGTTTCATAGCAGGATAAATGCCACCGCATTTCATTAATTTAATATTCACCTTATCTGCAGCACGCTTGGCAATAATTTCACGCATTTCGCGTACACCGCGAAGTCCCTCATCAATCATTAATGTTACATCTGATTTTGACTTCACTTCTACCATTCCATCAATATCTTCACTATCTACCGGCTGTTCTAACCAATCGATATTTAGATCCTTTAATGCACGTAAACCTTGTAATGTAGTTGACGCATTGCCCCATCCTTGATTGACATCCACTCGAATGGCGATGTCTTCACCGACACGCTCACGCACTGCTTTAATACGAGCAACATCACGTGCTACCTCTGTTCCTACCTTCATTTTAAATGATTGATAGCCCACCTCTACTCTGCTAGCCGCCTCATCAGCCATAGCATCTGGTTCCCCGATACTTAGTACATGTGTAATAGGGAACTTTTCATGATAGCGTCCACCTAGTAGTTGGTATACCGGAACCTGTAACGCCTTACCTGCAATATCAAAGCAAGCAATATCAAGCGCTGCTTTCGCTGCTGGGACATCCTTCACAACTTTGTTCATTTTATCGTGAAGTTTTTCAAAGGCCATTGGATTTTCTCCAATGATTGCAGGAGCAAGCTGATTCTTTAATACAGCGTATGTACTCTCCCATGTCTCCCCTGTTACGTGCTCATCTGGGACAGCTTCACCGTAGCCTACAATACCTGTGTCTGTCGTAACCTTCAAAATAATAGAAGGCATCGTATCATATGTAGCATAACTGATGATAAATGGATCAATAAGTGGTAAATGGATTGCAAAAATTTCTACTTGTTGGATTTTCATATGTATCTATCTCCTATATAATATAGTTGTCGTTAATACGTCGTTAATTATTGAAAAAATATAGAAAAGGAACATTGCCTATGTCTACTAAAATAGCAGTTATCTGCTCTAAAGCATTTATGGAGCGTATAAATAGTATCGCACACAACATTAAGAATATTCAATTAGAATTTTATCTTTACACTCAACCTACAGAGGCACCCGTTTTGTTAAAACAAATTAAACCATGTGATGCACTACTGTTTGGAGGAACGTTACCCTATTTACATGCCCAATCTGCACTGTCAGCAATGCCAATACCTTGGAATTATATAAAACAAGATGAGACGGCAATTTCTACAACTTTTTTATCCCTTATAGCAAATCATGCAGTGCCTTTAAATAGAATTTCCATTGATGTTATGAACCCAGCTATTGTAGAAAATGTTTTAACAGAAATAGAGTATTGTGGTCCAAAACCATTTATCCAGCCTATTGCTATCACTAAACCTACTCAATCTATATTGCAACATCATATAGCTTTATGGGAGGCTAACAGTATTGACTTTATCATAACAAGTATTCATAGTGTGTTTGATGAATTACAAGCTCTTCAAATACCTGCAATGCGCATGCTAGATGCAACTAACTCTATTATTCAATGTTTAGAGGAAACGAAATCCCAATCACTTCTTACAAAATCTGAATCTGTTAAAGCTGTTGTCGGACTATTAGAGGCTCCTGAAAATAAACCTATAGACGCTAACATGTTAACGCAAATCACTGCAGCTACGCATTCAACTTATAAACAAATTACACCTTACTCTTTTGAGCTTTATACGACAGCTGGGCATTTGCAAAGGGCACTCGAAAAAGAGAATTTACAGAACTTATTACAGCAAACTGATAAGCCATTTAAGTTAGCATTTGGTTATGGTCACTCTATTTTTGAGGCTAACCAAAATGCCAAGAACGCATTAACATTTGCTAAACCTTGTGAAGTTTATCTGTTAGATGAACATAAAAACTTGCTAGGTCCATACCCAAATTCGGAAGTAAGGCTAGCTTTAAAAACGGATGATCCTTACGTGTTACAAATGGCAAAGCAAACAAGCTTAAGCCCCTTAAACATTTCCAAGATCATTCAGTTTAGCCGAGAGCGACAATCCGCTCAATTCACGTCACATAATCTTTCAGAGTACTTACAAGTTACACGCCGCACAACAGAGCGCATTATCAAAAAACTAGTGGATCACAGCTATGCTAAAATAGTTGGTGAAGAAATGACCCACCAACAAGGTCGCCCACGCACAATATATGAATTAAACTTTGCAACCTACTAAAATATATAAATTGAAATCTCGCAGATGCTTTTGCATCCGCGAGACTTACCGTTAACTATCAGATAAGAGTGACATTTTAGTTTCTACATTAGTCAGCCATGACCATATTAGCTTCGTCTACTTCTTGCTCTTTTTTGCGTTTCTCAGCTTCTTCCATTTCTTCAGGTGTCAGCTTAACAATCGCAAATCCGATATAAGCATAAAAAATTGAAATGATCGGTACTAAGAAGTTAATAATTGCATATGGCGCATATTCTATAGCGCTTACACCTAATGTTGCTAAAATAAACACGCCACAAGTATTCCACGGGAAGAATACAGAAGTTAGAGTTCCCCCATCCTCTAACGCACGAGATAAGTTTTTCGAATGCAAGCCACGCTCTTGATAAACATTTGCAAACATACGTGATGGAACAACAATTGAAATATACTGCTCAGAACATGTAGCATTTGTTGTAATACATGCAGCAATCGTTGAAGCAACTAGGCTTCCTGTAGATTTAGCAAATTTCACAATAACATTCATAAGGGCTTTTAACATGCCGGAATATTCTAACACCCCACCGAATGTCATAGCCACAATCGTCATTGAAACCGTATTCATCATCGAATCTAAGCCACCTCGGTTAAATAACTCGTCCACCATTTCATTGCCAGTTGAAATAACAAATCCTTCTTGTAAAGCATGTACAGCCATTGCAGGCGTGCCACCTTGTACGAAGATTTGTAGTAAGAATCCTGAGATAATTCCAATAATTAAAGCTGGAATTGCAGGTACTTTTTTCGCTACCAAGACAATTACACCAACTGGTACAAGCAATAACCACGGAGAAATAACAAAGCTTTCCTCCATTACTTGAAGTGTTGTTAAAATGCTTTCTGATTTCATTGAGATATCCGCAAAGCTTCTTCCCATAATTCCAAATGCAACGATTGCAATGACTAAAGCTGGAATTGTCGTATAAAGCATATGCTTAATATGCTCAAATAAGTCGGTACCTGTTAAACCCGCTGCGAGATTAGTAGTATCCGATAACGGCGACATCTTATCTCCAAAATATGAACCCGAAATAACTGCTCCAGCAATCATTGGTGCAGGGATTCCCATACTTAAACCAATACCCATACCAGCCACACCGATTGTTGCCATCGTCGACCATGAGCTACCAATCGCCAATGAAACAATTGCACATAACAGCATGATTGTTACTAAAAACCATGCTGGGGAGATTAATTTTAAACCATAAAAAATCATTGTAGCTACAACCCCGCCGCCAATCCATGCACCAATTGTCAAACCTACTAAAATAATAATGACAATTGCAGGTAAAGCTAGACGTATACCCTTATACATCATCTCTTCAATTTCTAACCACTTAAATCCATGCAATTTGGCAACAATTGCCGCTACAGTTGTTCCGATAATAAGTGGTACGTGAGGACTTTGCTCTAACACAACTACTGTTATAAGCATAGCTACAATCATTATTAAAAAAGTTAGAAGTGCCCAACCTGCATTAATTTCCTTTTTCATAATCCCATCCCCTTTTTTGCACCAATTGCCAATCTCAATTATCAAAGACGCAAATATTTTTTTACGTTTTTTAGCATAATATTCAAAAAATTAAAAGTCAACGCAAAAAATTTATGCTTCTCGAGCAATTTCGACTGTTTTAGCGTAAAAAAACGCTTTCAAATAGATATTAGGGTCAATGCAAAATATTCATACATTTCACCCAAGAGAAAAAAGGAACTACATCAAATGAATTTTGATATAGTTCCCTCTCGCTATCATTATTCATATTCAGGTTTTTTTCTTACGCTTAACTCATCTAAAATCGACGCAACCTTTTTTGTAGTTTCAAATTCCTTCCAACTTATCTCTTGAAAAAAGTCTCGCAGATACTTTTGGCATCTGCGAGACTACAGTTAACTATAGTAACAATGTAATTGCTGTTAATTATATAGTAGATATTATTTCAAATTATTTTTTTCAAATTCAAAATCAACATCCTTAAGATTAACAACTTTTGTTTTTCTAATGATTTTATAGCCAAACCATAAAGAAAGGAATAATGGGATTCCTAAATATGCTGCTACAACACTACCCCAATCTATTTCTTCAGCCATAAACGCTTGGAAATTTTGTGCGATAATTACAATTAGTCCACATGCTATTGCAAAAATCGGTCCAATCGGAAACCATTTTGCCCTATATGGCAAATCGTCCAACGAGTACCCTTGTGCAATATAAGCTTTACGGAAACGATAGTGACTTACAGAGATTCCTAACCAGAAAATAAACCCTGTTATACCTATTGCATTCATTAACCAAATGTAAACTACCCCATCCCCGAAAAAGGAAGCTAAAAAAGCAAGCATACCGACTGCACATGTTAATATCATACCCGCAACAGGAACACCACGTTTATTCAACTTTGCAAATATTTTTGGAGCCTGACCTTCTTTAGCCATAGAGTATAGCATACGTGTTGAAGCATACAAACTTGAATTCCCTGCTGATAAAACTGCTGATAAAATAACAGCATTCATTAATGAAGCAGCAAATGCAAATCCAGCTTTTTCAAATACCATGGTAAATGGACTGACCATTACATTTTCACTTTGTAAATTTGGATGTGTATACGGTATGATAAGCCCAATAATTGCAATTGCAAATATGTAGAAAAGAAGAATTCTCCAAAACACACTTTTAATAGCTGTAGGTACATTTTTCGCTGGATTCTCGCTTTCTCCGGCAGCTACCCCTACAATTTCTGTACCTTGGAATGAAAACCCTGCTGCAATAAAGACAATAAAAACACCTATAGTTCCACCTGAAAAAGGTGCATCATCTACAGTGAAATTTTTGAATCCTACTGCTTCCCCACCCATAATACCGAAAATCATTAGTAAGCCGACTATAATAAAAATTACAATTGCACTTACTTTAACTAATGAAAGCCAATATTCTCCTTCACCGTATCCTTTAACAGATAGAAAATTTAATAGGAAAATAATAGCTAAAAATGAACCGCTCCATACTATAGATGAGCTGTCTGGAAACCAAAATTTCATAATCATTGTAGAAGCAGATAACTCAGCTGCAATCGTCATTGCCCAATTAAACCAGTAGGTCCAACCAATTGCAAAGCCAAAAGCTGGATCAACAAATTTTGTACCATAAGTACTAAATGCACCACTTGTAGGCATAAATGCTGCTAGTTCTCCTAAACTTGTCATTACAAAGAAAATCATAGCCCCAACTAAAGCATATGCTAGTAATGCACCGCCTGGGCCTGCGGTACTGATTGCTGCACCGCTACTAAGAAACAATCCTGTACCAATTGCTCCACCAATAGAGATCATTGTTAAATGTCGAGATTTCAAACCCTTTTTTAAACCGTATTCTCCTTGTATAATAATGGGCGAATTTTCATGAGATGTACTAGTTTCTTTTTTTAAGACCATTTTTTTATCCTTTCTAAAAACACTTAATGTTGCCAATTAAAAGAAAACTGAATCTAGTTTTTCTTTACCTAGCTGTTGTTATATATCAAAATTAAATGTCTTCGTTAAAATAATAATGACAAAATCTCTTTTTAATAAACCCTTGCGATAACAGCATAATTGTTACTTAGAACCATGCTGGAGAAATTAATTTTAAGCCTTCATAAATCATTGTTGCTACGACTCTATCACCGATCCATGCTCCGATAGTTAATCCTACTAAAATAATAATGACAATGGTATGTAAAGCTAGGCGTATACCCTTTTACATCATTTCCTCAAATTCCATACATTTAAATCCATGCATTTTAGCAACAATTGCCGCTACAGTTGTTCCAACAATAAATGAAACGTGAGGACTTTGCCCTAATACTACTACCGTAATAAGCATAGTTATAATCATAATTACAAAAGTTAGAAAGTGCCCAACTAGCACTCTCCTTTTGTATCATTCCATCCCCTTTTTTGCACCTATCCCCTTTTCAACTTTTCTAAGACGCAAATAATTTTTTATGTTTTTTAGCATAATATTCGAAAAATTAAATGTCAACGCAAAAATTTTATTCTTTTCGAGTTATTTCGACTATTTTTGCGCAATAAAACGCTTTCAAATAGCGATTAATGACGATGCGAAATATTCATACATTTCGATAAAAAATAAAATAAAATAAAAAGGAACTATACCAAAAGAATTTTAAACTTTTGATATAGTTCCCTCTCGCTATCATTATTCATATTCAGGTTTTTTTTCTAGCACACACGCAAGTACTTTCGCAGCATCAATTAATGCACTTCGCTCAAAAGTCATTTTTGGATGGTGTAATCCCGGTGTTAAATTGGCTCCAATACCAACCATCGTCGCTTTTAATTCAGGTTTTTTAACTGTGTAAAAATGGAAGTCATCACTTCCAGGTGTTGTAATTTCTTCAGCTAGATGCTCTTCACCAAGTGTTTCAATTATCGCATTTTTAGCCATCCGTGCGGCAACTGAAGAAACCACAGCACCAGGTGTAAAATCAATCCATTTCCAATCCATCACAATCTCAAACTGCTGTTGAATCGATTTTAAGCCACATTCAATACGGCTACGAAGTAGTTCTAATTGATCATTGTGTTGCGCACGAATATCCATCGAAAAGCTCGCAGTACCCGGAATAATATTTGTACTACCACCATCTGCAACAATTTTCGTTAACTTCGCCGAATGCGGTTCAAATGGTGATAAATGAATACTGTGCAGCATTTGTTGCACCGCCATAATAACATCAATTGCATTTTTCCCTTGATGAGGTCTAGCACCATGGGCATCAGTACCTCTAATCGTTCCTTCTAAAAAACAGGCTGCACCATGATGAATAGCAGGCGATACCTTGCCAAGTGGTAGCTCTTCAATTGGTCTTAAATGAACACCAAACAAATGCGATACGCCATCGACAGCTCCACGCTCAAAGGCTGCACAAGCACCATTTCCAAGTTCTTCTGCAGGTTGGAAAATAAAACGAACACGATGTTGCAGTGGTCGATCCTTCAACTGTAATAAAGCCCCTAGTACCATCGTTATATTGGCATCATGCCCGCATGAATGATTAGCTTGCCATTTCCCATCCACTTCCTGCCATAAAGCATCTATATCTGCACGTACAGCAACAATTTCATCACCTGTACCAATTTCAGCAATCAATCCCGGAACATCACCTAATAACCGATAAGATACGTTTAATTCGTCTAATATCGATGCAATCTTTTTAGTAGTTTCAAACTCCTTCCAGCTGACCTCTGGGTATTTATGAAAATGTTCAAACCATTGATAAATCGTTCCTTCTAACGTTACCGCATTAGACATAACTACACCCCTATACGCATTTTTGTTTCCCATTATACAGGAAACTATTTCATAAAAAAAAGAGGGCAATGACCATAGCGTGTGGGTTGAATTCCATTCTGACTGGGCGCTTTATTCCGATAAAAGCTAAAATTGTTCCGATAAAACGAGATTTTGTTCCGATAAATCTTCAAAGCATTCATCTTGAGTCGCTGGGCCAACGGATACAAATACTACTCCCAACTTTTATGTAAATAAACAAAGGACTGTGTCAAAAGTATTTTCTACCTTTAGCACAGCCCATCAAATAAATGTTATAAACTTGTAAAAAAACCTTCAGGATATTCTTCATAATGAACCATTGTTATTTGCTCCTCACATTTTCCCTCTTCCATACTAAGCTCCAGTTCCTGATCCATTAAATACGTTTCAAACTTTGAGTTTAACAACTTTTCCATTTAATCACCCCTTTATTTAATTGAATTTTCTGATAAAAGAATTATACAATGACCTTTGTTAAAAAAGCAATAAACGATGCTCATTATGCATAAAAAGTATAAAACCAATCTATATTTTAGATTAAAATTTCATGAGAAAAAGAGATGTATCAAATTACGATACATCCCCCTTTACGGTAAGACTTATAAATTAAGCGCTCGGTACATAAACGTCGTAAATTGTGCACGCGTCAAATTTTCATTCGGTCGGAAATTACCATCTTCATCACCTAACGCAATGTTATGGTCTGCTAGAGCGGCAATATATCCACTCGCCCAATGCGATGGATCGACATCTTTAAACGTACTATTTCCTGTTGGCGTTAAGCCAAATGCAAGCACCATCATTTTTGCCATTTGGGCACGTGTGATATAAGCGTTTGGACGAAATGTCTCGTTTGAACCATCCACAATTCCTGCTCGTTGTAGTCGTGTGATTTGTTCATAATAAGGATGACTTTTAGGGACATCCGAAAATGAGACAGCCTCTCGAATTGGTGTTGGTTGTAATGCACGGTCAATCATAAGTACTACGTGTTGACGTTGCGTCATATCATTTGGTCGGAAAGTGCCATCTGGATAACCTATAATAATGCATCGCTTGGCAACTTCTTTAATCATATCTTGTGCCCAGTTATGATCAATATCCTTGAAAGTAATGTCACAGCCATTACTCTCCTTCATCCATCGAGCATATAATGTTAGGTCTTCTGCGACGACATCTTTTGCAAAATCCCACGCTTTTGTGAATTCTTTATTTTTATACCAGCCGATAAACAAGTAACCTTCTTTCTTTGGATTAGAAGGTGCTTTCACTAAAGTTTTATATGCCACTGTTTGTGACGGGATTTTACTACCCCCATTTGAATCAAAAGTAACAATATAGTCCTTTGTCCACTTCGCATACAACGTTATGTCTGCGGTTACTTTATCTTTCGCAAAGTCCCATGCATTGTTAAGCGCCGCATCCTTACACCAGCCAACAAATTGATAGCCTTCTTTCACTGGAGTGGATGGGGCTTTCACTAGGTCGTTATAGCCAACCGTTTGTGACGGCACTTTACTGCCACCATTGGAGTCAAAAGTGACGAT
>NZ_JARVRU010000102.1:0-1573 GCF_030209535.1 Lysinibacillus sp. fls2-241-R2A-57 | reverse complement strand
ACAGAACCTATTTAGCGATAGATAGCTGAATCATCAGAAGTCAGCAGAAGCCATAGTACCAGTAATGGGAAGGGCTGAACGAAAGGAGTGAACATGGAAGGGCACATTATATGACAGTGAAGACACAGCCAATCATAAGACTTCCCGTTGCCTTGAAACGCAGAACGTGAATCGCGCAACGAGAAGAGTGGAACTGTTCATATGCATACCTATACCATGAGAACATATGGATTCAAATGGACTAATTTATTTAATAACAGACCGACATAATCTAAACGAAGCTTTTAAGAAGGTACGTAGAAATAAAGGTGCTGCTGGAGTCGATGCGAAAGATATAGAAGCAACACGCCAATACTTAAAAGAAAATAAAGAAAAGATTATTCGTCAAATCCAAACAGGGCAATATACACCGCAACCAGTAAGAAGGGTAGAAATTCCAAAAGGAAATGGTGATACGAGAAAATTGGGGATTCCAACTGTAACAGACCGCGTCATTCAACAAGCAGTTGTTCAAATCTTAACACCAATCATCGACCCAATATTCAGTGACTATAGTTATGGTTTTCGTCCAAATAAAAGTGCTCACCAAGCAATTGCACAAGCACAATCTTATATGGATGAAGGCTATAAATTCGTGGTCGACATGGACCTGGAAAAATTCTTTGACCGTGTTCAACACGATAAACTGATGTCCCTAGTTGCGGGATATATTAAGGATAAGCCAACTTTAAAGTTAATCCGTAAATTTCTCAACGCTGGTACTATGGCAAATGGCGTCATAGTACATAGCCAAGAAGGCACGCCACAAGGTGGTCCACTGAGCCCACTACTTAGTAATATCCTTCTCCACGAATTAGATAAAGAGCTTGAAAAAAGAGGTCACAGATTCGTTCGCTACGCGGATGATTGTAATATCTATGTGAAAAGTTTAAAAGCAGGAGAACGTGTAAAAGTAGGGATGACAACATTTATCGAAAAGAAACTAAAGCTTAAGGTAAATGAGGAGAAATCCGCAGTGGGAAAGCCGAGCGCACGGACATTCTTAGGAGTGAGTTTTTACCGAAGCAAGCAACAAACAAGGATATTCGTGCCGAAGAAAAGTAAACAGAAATTGGAAGATAAAATCCGCCGCCTCACGAATCGTAATCGAAGCATGCGAATGGAGGAAAGAATTAAATACCTCAACTACCTGATTCAGGGATGGGGTAATTACTTTAAAATCGGAGACATTGGTGAATACGCTAAAAAGATGGATGCCCATATACGCCGAAGACTGCGAGCGTGTCGATGGAAAGAATGGAAGAAAACCAAAACCAAGTATCGCAACCTTAAGAAACTTGGTATCCGCTCGAACGACGCTTACAGAATGGCAAATACCCGAAAGGGATATTGGCGTTCATCTAATAATCCAATCATAAATAGAGCCCTAGCTAATAAATACTGGGAGAAACAAAATCTAAAAAGCCTCTCCCAAATCATTTTAAATCCATAAAACTTTTGAACCGCCGTATACGGATCCGTATGTACGGAGGTGTGAGAGGTCGGAGGTTAATCACCTCCTCCTACTCGATTT
>NZ_JARVRU010000167.1:0-1584 GCF_030209535.1 Lysinibacillus sp. fls2-241-R2A-57 | reverse complement strand
ATTTGGCGAATTAGTAGCTGCAAACTTCTTTGAACTTGATTTTTCACCAATTATG
The DNA here is from genome assembly GCF_030209535.1 of Lysinibacillus sp. fls2-241-R2A-57. Classification (NCBI taxonomy): domain Bacteria; kingdom Bacillati; phylum Bacillota; class Bacilli; order Caryophanales; family Bacillaceae; genus Lysinibacillus; species Lysinibacillus sp. fls2-241-R2A-57. The sequence continues at coordinate 1,529 of NZ_JARVRU010000167.1, read as the reverse complement.
ACAGCACCAGAAGGCACTTTCAACACATTACGTGAAAAAATCGTACTAGATCTTACTGTAAAAGTATTGCAAGTTCAACAACTTCAAATTCCAGTTGCTAATGTAATAACTCCTAATCTTTTAGGGCTTACTCCTCCAGTTAGTCCTACTCCTGTTATTCATCCTACTGAATCTTGTTAGTCTCTAATTTTTAGAGGAGGAAATTAGAGATAAAAGGACATTTGAAGGTACTGAAAAAATCCAATATTTGAGTTGGCAGTTGAAAGTTCGATTAAATCGAATTTTCAACTGCATTTTTTCTATAATAATATCGATCGTAAATGCACTAATAGGTGCTATCAAAATAATCGAGTTGAAGAAAATAATGTAAAGATAAAATTTTAGTTTTTACTAAGCAATCGTCTATCAAACGCATTAGTATCTCAATTGCTACTGAGATTTTTGCAAGTACTAGGGACAAAAGTAAAAGTAATGCATAAAATGGATAGTAATTATAAGTGCAACACATAGATCAAAATAAAAGTAGCTCATAATGATAACGTTTGAATTTTATTTGACAATATTTGAAAAAAGAGGTATTCATTTGGCTCATCACCAAAAGTTGTGGATGACATTTGTTAAAACGTATGCCATATAGGTTGACCTTCGTTCCGGCTGGGCGACTTCTTGGGATCAGCGTCACAGATGAGACCCTGGAGTGAAGCGGATGTTTTCTGTGTGAAAGCGAAGCGGCAGCGATAAAGCGCCCAGCGGGAACGGAAATCAACCACACGTTTTGGTGATGATCCATTCATTTTAAACTATATACATCCATCATATCTTCGAGCAATAAAAGCAAAAGTGTTTAGCTGTTATCAGATATTAGAAAAGGAAAGGGAAAACACTGTTTTTTTTTAACCAATTTATTCATCAAGGTAAGTGGAAGAAATAAAAATTGAAAAACGGGTTACTTCGTAAGTTTTCCCTGAAGAAAACGGATTTTGAACAAGTCTCTCTAGAAGAATTCATAAAATCTTATCATAAAAAATAAATTGACCAAAAAAGACTTCTTGGCTGTAAAAGTACATAAGAATTTTTACAGATTAACTGTTGCACTTTATTTGTCAAAACATTATTTGGGAGTGAACTAATGAAAACTCCATGGATTAATTATAGAGAGATGAAAGAAATAAGTTCCAAGCAAAAAGTTTTCGTCTATTGTAATGACCTCCTTACTATAGAAAAAGAAGATGAAACTAGCCTTGCAGCGCATCTAAATCCCGATCGTGAGTTACTCATTCCTTCTGAAGTTGATGCTGAGGATGAAATGAATGATCTCCTTGATATAGAAGAGGTGGATGAAACCAATTCTGTAGAGGAACAGGAACTTGTAGCGCATCTAGACTCCGATTGTGGGCTACTTATCCCTTCTGAAATTGATGTTGAGGATGAAAAGAATAATCTGCTTGATATAAAAGCAGCGGATGAAACTAACCCTGTAGAAAAACAGGATTCTACAGCTCATCTAGATCCCAATCCTGTAGAAGAAC